>CALMBJ010000221.1 GCA_937860175.1 uncultured Actinomycetes bacterium | reverse complement strand
TTGAGAAGGGCTAACCCTAGTACGAGAGGACCGGGTTGGACGAACCTCTGGTGTGTCAGTTGTTCCGCCAGGAGCACCGCCGATTTGCTACGTTCGGAAGGGATAACCGCTGAAAGCATCTAAGCGGGAAGCTCGCTTCGAGATTAGGTTTCCCACTGGTTTACCAGGTAAGGCCCCCAGTAGACGACTGGGTTGATAGGCCGGAAGTGGAAGAGTCGCAAGACTTGGAGCTGACCGGTACTAATAGGCCGAGGATTTAACTACAAAGTTGCTACGCGTCCACTGTGTGGCTCTCGAGATACGGTCTCGAGATCCACGATCAACATTGACCCTTCGTCCTTCTAGGAAAAGTGTCAATGCGACCGAAAACTCAATAGCGTTTCGGCGACCATAGCGAGAGGGAAACACCCGGTCCCATTCCGAACCCGGAAGTTAAGCCTCTCAGCGTCGATGGTACTGCAAGGGTGACCTTGTGGGAGAGTAGAACGTCGCCGGACTTCTTTTATAAAAAGGGGCGCTTTAACGAGCGCCCCTTTTTTATTTCTCAATATTAAATGTCATACTTTTCAAGGTTTGAAAGTAAAGCAGTTAAAGCAAGTACAACAGTTAAAGTAAGAACAACAATTAAAGAGCGTGAAGGAGAGAAAAACGATGGAAGATAGAGAACAAAGACCATCCCGCCCTTCACGACCTGTTCAAAATTTAAAGCCAGGGGAGCGCCCAGCTCGTTCTGGGGAGCGTCGTCCATCTGGTGATGCCCCACGCAAACCATCTGGCCCTAACTCACAACGTCGTCGTGAGGATCTTCCGGCCCGTGGTGGTTCTTCAAACCGTGCGGGAGCCCCACGACAAACTCGTGATGGCTCAGATCCACGTGGAGCAAGACCTGCTCCGATGGAGAGAGACCAATCCCGTTTGCGTCCGAGAATCTTTGAACCAGATATTCCTGAAGATGTAACTGGTGAAGAGTTAGAGAAATCAGTTCGCGCAGAGCTGCTCAGTCTTTCTGCAGAAAATGCGAAGGTAGTTGCTCGACACTTAGTGTGTATTAATTTGTACCAGGACACAGATCCGCAGTTGGCGCACAAACACGGTGTAGCAGCGGCCCATCACGCAGGTCGCTTAGCTGTTGTTCGCGAATCGGCTGGATATGCCGCATATCGCGCAGGACATTATGAGATCGCACTGAAAGAGTTGCGCGCTGCAAATCGAATTTCTGGAGATGTTTCATCATTGCCTGTAATGGCAGATTGTGAACGTGGTCTCGGAAACCCGCTAAAAGCGCTGAATTTAGCTGGTTCTCCGGAGGTTAAGCGTTTAGCAAAGCCTGAAGAGATTGAGATGAGAATTGTTGCAGCAGGTGCGCGTCGCGATCTCGGAGAGCTTGATGCTGCAGTTGTAACCCTGACATGTAAAGAGCTCAACAATGAAACAGAGGAATGGGCACTTCGCCTTCGTTACGCATATGCAGATGCGCTAGATGCTGCAGGTCGTAAGGATGAAGCCCGTCAATGGTTTACAAAGTGTGCCGAAATAGATGTTGATGAGTTCACCGATGCAGCTGAAAGAGCTGATCAATAGTTACCCACAACCGGGTAAGAGCTTCTTAATATCGTCAGCACCTTTACATACCTTGCACCCTTCATCTGTTGAGGGGAGAGTAATGAGTACCAAGGTTGCAGGTAAGAAAAAGAGAGCAGATCACTCTGAAGTTGAGGAGGATTACTCCCTTAATGATGTGGTGTTGCGTGGAAGGGTTTCCAAAGAGGCGGTTGAGAAAGAGTTGCCAAGTGGAGACAAGGTTGTCGAATTTAGATTGATTGTTACCCGTGAAAAAAACTTAGGGGTGGACACCCTTGATATCGGTGCATGGAGCTCTAAAGCCCGCAGAGCTGCGTTAACTCTCAAACCAGAGGAGTGGATAGAGGTTTCAGGCTCAATCCATCGACGTTTCTGGAGCGCACCAACAGGTCTTGCAAGTCGTTGGCAGGTTGAAGCGGTCGAGATTTCCCGAATTTAGGTAGGCTTATGGCATGAGCAAGAACGATGATTTAAAGGCAACAATTAAATCCCTTATTGAGAATGTGCAACTCGGTAACAAATCTGGAACCGAGGTTGCTCAATCTGTAAACATCTGGCTTAAAGAGGGTGGCGAGGCCATCAAGGTCAAGATTGAGGATGAGGTTGAGCGCTCCGTCTCGAAGATGGGATTTGTAAAGCGTGGCGAGTTTGAAGCTCTTAAGCAGGAGGTAGCGGCGTTGAAGAAGGGTGGCGCTACCGCAAAGAAGGCAACGGTCGAAGGTAGAAAGAGCACCCCTAAGAAGATAGCGAAGAAGGTTGCTTCAAAGAAAACCGCTGTAAAGAAAAGTGCGAAGAAGATCGTTAAGAAAAGCGCGGCAAAAAAGGTGGTCAAGTAAATGGAAAACTCAACCAACGGTACTGAGCAGTTCAATGGAGAAGGTTTTGTTGAGGAGCTTCGCAATGAGCTACAGGAGATCGATTCAATGGAGGTTGGCGACCACGCCCAACGTTTTGAAGCCTTGCATCAAAAGTTGAACCAAGCCTTGTCATCAATTGATGGACTTTAATTTAACTAAGCCATGAAGACACGACTGGATGCTGAGCTGGTTCGTAGAGAGCTCGCGCGTTCACGGGAACAAGCCGCCGATCTCATTGAGAAGAGATCTGTTTTAGTCAATGGAATTCCAGCAACCAAACCTGCAACTCAGGTTGATGCAGAAACATCGATCACCATTTCAGGTGATCGCGATGATTTTGTCTCTCGCGGTGGCCACAAGTTAGAGGGTGCGCTACTTGCATTTACAGGTGTGGATGTTGCAGGAAAGCGGTGTTTAGATGCAGGAGCATCTACAGGTGGCTTTACCGATGTCTTACTCCGCCGCAACGCCGGACATGTTGTTGCAGTTGATGTTGGATATGGCCAACTGGCTTGGGGTCTGCGTCAAGATGAGCGTGTAACCGTTTTGGATCGTACAAATATTCGCCACTTAACCGGTGAGATGGTTGGAGAGCCCATAGATTTAGTTGTAGCAGATCTCTCCTTTATCTCATTGACTTTGGTACTGCCAGCCTTAGCGGCGGTCTCCAAATCTGATGCTGATTTTGTATTGATGGTGAAACCACAATTTGAGGTCGGCCGTGAAAAGTTAGGCGCGGGTGGAGTTGTTCGTGATCCCGCTTTGCGCAAAGCTGCCGTTGTAGAGGTCGCGGAGTCTGCATACGATGTTGGACTCGGAACAATGGGAATTGCGGCAAGTCCATTGCCAGGTCCTGCAGGTAATGTGGAGTACTTCTTGTGGCTACGTCGCGGCGCCCCCGAAATCGATCACGCGATGCTGGATCAAGCTATAGCGATTGGACCTCAGTAATGCGCAATCTCTTAATCGTCTGTAATCCAAGTCGGGTTGATGCTGTAACCGCTGCGGTAGAGCTACAACAAAACCTCGCATCCACCTTTGGCATTTACACAATCTCTGATGTTGAAATTCCAGGAATTATTCATTCGACTATTGCCGATCTACCAGAGATCGAGGCTGCGGTTGTTTTGGGTGGCGATGGCACAATGCTTCGTGCAGCAGAGGTGGCACAGGAGCGCGATATTCCATTGCTGGGCGTGAACTTGGGACATGTTGGTTTCTTGTCCGAGGTAGAGAGATCAAGTGTTGCCGATGTGATTCAAGCGGTAATTAATCGCAGTTATGTCATCGACCCTCGAATCACCTTGGGTTACACCGTTGAACGAGGCGGAG
>CALMBJ010000220.1 GCA_937860175.1 uncultured Actinomycetes bacterium | reverse complement strand
TTTTCTGCAATTGGTGCGGTCACACCAGAGTCAACAACACACACTGAAGAAGAGGCACGCAACATCGCAGATTCGATGCTTGCAAAGACCGGTTCACTTCTTGGTTACTGGCACCACTTTGCAAATAGCGGAAAGCGCATCGAGGTTGAAACAGATGATGATTCAATCGGTGCACACTTCCTGCATCTTTTGCATGGCGAAAAGCCAAGTGAGCTCTGGGAAAAGGCGATGCACGCATCGCTTGTAATTTATGCAGAGCACGAGTTCAACGCTTCTACCTTTACTGGCCGCGTAATCGCAGGAACCGGCGCAGATATCTACTCATGTGTCACCGGCTCAATCGGAGCGCTCAGCGGTCCAAAGCATGGTGGTGCAAATGAGGTTGCACTTGAGATTCAACTTCGTTACTCAACACCAGACCAAGCAGAGGCTGATATTCGTAAGCGTGTTGAAAACAAGGAAGTTGTGATTGGTTTCGGACACCCTGTTTACACAGTTTCAGATCCTCGTAACGAGATCGTAAAGGTTCTGACCAAAGAGCTGGCAGATGCTGCCGGTAAAGAGAATCTGTACAACATCGCAGAGCGCATCGAATCTGTAATGTGGGAAGTTAAGAAGATGTTCCCTAACGTCGACTGGTTCTCAGCTGTTGCATACGATGCGATGAAGATTCCAGTTAACTACTTCACCCCATTGTTCGTAATGGCACGTATTTCAGGTTGGACAGCTCACGTAATTGAGCAGCGCAACGATGGAAAGATCATCCGCCCAACAGCTACCTACGTTGGACCAGAAGATCTAGCCTTCGTACCAATCGAAAAGCGCTAAATATGTCTAGCCATGTGAGTCAAGGTAATCAGCCATACGATCAAGCGATTATCGACATCGTCGATTATGTGCTGAACTACGAGATTAAATCTCCGGTTGCTTACGAGACTGCATGGAACTGCTTTATGGACACACTTGGTTGTGGTCTTGAAGCACTTGAATATGAAGCCTGCACCAAGCTCTTGGGACCAGTTGTTCCAGGGTTAACGGTTGCAAACGGGGTCAAGGTTCCTGGAACCAACCATGTTTTAGATCCAGTGCAAGGTGCCTTCAATATTGGCGCAATGATTCGCTGGTTAGATTTCAATGACACCTGGTTGGCTGCAGAATGGGGACACCCATCAGATAACTTGGGCGCAATCCTTGCAACCGCCGATTGGCTATCACGCACTACAGATAAAAAATTTACAGTTAAAGATGTTTTAACTGCGATGATCAAGGCCCACGAGATTCAGGGCTGTATCGCACTTGAAAACTCATTTAACAAGGTTGGCCTTGATCACGTTATCTTGGTCAAGGTTGCATCAACAGCTGTAGTCGCTCAAATGATGGGACTTACCCGCGATCAAGCACTTGCTGCGGTTTCATTGGCGTGGGTAGATGGACAATCACTACGCACCTACCGACACTTTCCAAATGCTGGTTCACGTAAATCGTGGGCGGCGGGAGATGCAACATCGCGCGCAGTGCGTCTTGCCTTGATTGCAAAGACCGGCGAGATGGGTTACCCATCAGCGCTAACTGCAAAGACCTGGGGTTTCTACGATGTCTCATTTAAGGGCAACGCCTTTAAGTTCCAACGCCCATACGGTTCATATGTAATGGAAAATGTTTTGTTCAAGATCTCCTTCCCAGCAGAGTTCCACTCTCAAACCGGTGTTGAAGCAGCAATGACGATCTACCACCAGATGCAGGCGGCTGGTAAGACATCAGATGACATTGCCAAAGTAACAATCCGTACCCACGAGGCATGCATCCGAATCATTGATAAGAAGGGTCCGCTCAACAACCCAGCAGATCGCGATCACTGTATTCAGTACATGGTGGCGGTCCCATTTATCTTTGGTCGCTTAACCGCACGTGATTATGAAGAGGATATTGCTGCAGATCCGCGCATCGATGCGCTGCGCGAAAAGATTGTTTGCGTTGAGGATCCTGTCTATACAGCTGATTATCACAACCCAGAAAAGCGCTCTATTGCCAACGCAATTACCGTCGAATTCAAGGATGGCACTGTTTTTGAAGAGGTTGCCGTTGAGTACCCAATTGGCCATGCCCGCCGTCGTACTGAAGGTATTCCGCTACTAATTGAAAAGTACAAGACCAATCTTGCTCGTATCTACGATGCAGATCAGCAAAAGAAGATTATTGATCTGTGCCTAGATTATGAAAAGCTGTCAGCGACTCCAGTAAATGAGTTTATGGATTTGATGGCTCTTTAATGAGCGATATGTCGGCACAGGTGCGGCGCGCACTTGATGTTGCGGTAGAAGCAATTGGTGGAAAGCCCCGCGAAGGTCAGATTGAAATGGCTGAAGCGGTAGCAAACGCTTTAACTGATCGACATCACCTCATGGTGCAGGCAGGTACTGGTACTGGAAAATCACTTGCCTACTTAATTCCGGGAATCGTCCATGGACGCAAGGTGTTGGTTGCAACAGCGACACTTGCATTGCAGCGTCAGTTAGTTGATCGAGACTTACCCGCAGTTGTTCCAGCCCTTGAAAAAGAGCTAGGTCGCGAGATCTCTTACGCAATCTATAAGGGCGTTGGAAATTATGTCTGTTTGCAAAAGATGAACAGCGAGGATATTGATCCAGATACCGAGCTTGTGATGGAGGTTTCCTCACTAGAAAAGGATGCCAAGCGGCTAATTGCTTGGGCTAAAACACCTGGTGTTTCGGGAGATCGTGATGATGCACCAGAGGTAGATCGACGGGTATGGGCGGCAAACAGTACATCTGGCCGTGAGTGTGTGGGAGCCGATGTATGTGCATTTGGTTCGCAATGTTTTGCAGCTAATGCAAAGGCCAAGGCGCAAACGGCAGATATTGTCGTTACTAATCACACCCTGCTTGCAATTGAGATCGTAGATTCTCACCCAATTTTGCCAGAGCGCGATTGTGTAATTTTAGATGAGGCACATGAGTTCATGGATAGAGCTACCCAAGCTGTAACTGATGAACTTACTTCAAACCGTGTTTTGCGTGCAGCTGCAATGGCCAGGAAGTTCATGCCGGGCAAGCTTTCAGATGCCTTTCATAAAGCGGCAAATGATTTCCATGAGTCCATGGTTGATTACGGTGAGGATGTAAAGACAGATCCCACATCACAAGGTCGCCTAGAGGAGATTCCACAATCACTTGAGTTTTCTATCCGCAAGGTAATGGAGAGCTCCAAGGCTATTGTTCAGTTCTTATCGGCAGATGATGAAATCATCGACACCGATGCCTTGGCAGAGCGGGCTCGTGTTAAGGGTGCGGTTAATGAGATTGCAACAACAGCCAGCACCTTGTTGAAAATGGGTGATGGTTTAGTGCTCTGGTACGAGCCAACCTTTTCTACCCTTTACCCTGTCTCTTATACACATCTGACGCTGCCGACGATCTACTCTGTGTAG
>CALMBJ010000219.1 GCA_937860175.1 uncultured Actinomycetes bacterium | reverse complement strand
GATGTGTATAAGAGACAGCTTTAAGGATTCAATCAACTACACTTAGAGCCTCGCGTAAAGGGCGTTGACGGGGCTATCACCTCACGAGCCGGCTGGAAGAAATGGGTCTAGGCCCATCTAGAACCAGCACATGAGATTTTAAGTGGCACATTTTCATGTGCAAGGCGGGTGGTACCGCGAAAGCTGTGAATGCAGCGATCGTCCCTCCAGAGATTGTTTTCTGGAGGATTTTTTATGTCATTTCGCGCCATCCCAGCAGCTGTTGATCTGCCTGCCGTCGAACATTCAATCTTGAAGTTCTGGCGCGAAAACTCAATCTTTGAAAAAACTGTGGCCGCCCGTGAAGGTGCACCGGCATGGACTTTTTATGAAGGTCCCCCAACTGCAAATGGAATGCCCGGAACTCACCACATCGAAGCACGAGTGTTTAAGGATTTGTTCCCGCGCTTCCATACTATGAAGGGCAAGCAGGTAACTCGTAAAGCGGGATGGGACTGCCACGGTTTGCCGGTAGAAATCGCGGTAGAGAAAGAGTTGGGATTTTCCGGCAAGGGCGATATTGAAAAGTTTGGTATCGCCCCATTTAATGACAAGTGCCGTGAATCTGTTCAGCGTCACGTGAGTGCATTTACAGATATGACTGATCGAATGGGCTTCTGGGTTGATTTTGATGAAGCGTATTGGACGATGTCACCTGAGTATGTTGAATCTGTCTGGTGGTCACTTAAGGAAATCTGGAAAAAGGGTTTGCTTGTTCAAGATCACCGAGTAGCTCCGTACTGCCCCCGTTGTGGAACTGGTTTATCAGATCATGAATTAGCACAGGGGTATGAAACAGTTACCGATCCATCGGTCTTTGTTCGCTTTCCAGTCACATCAGGTGAACTAGCTGCGCTAAAGGCATCGCTATTGGTTTGGACAACTACCCCTTGGACCTTGGTTTCAAACACCGCTATCGCAGTACACCCAGAGGTTGAGTATGTAGCGATAGAGGTTACTGATGAAGAAACAACAGAAGTTTTAGTTGTTGCGCAAAACTTAATGGAAGCGGTTAAGGGCGAGAAGAAGATTCTTAAGACAATGCTGGGCAAAGAGCTTGAGCGCATAACTTACAAGCGTCCATTTGATTACATCGATATTCCAGATGCTCATTTCGTTGTACTTGCCACCTATGTAACAACTGAGGATGGAACAGGTTTGGTTCATCAAGCACCAGCCTTTGGTGCAGATGACTTAGCTGTATGTCGTAGCTACGGATTACCAGTTGTGAACCCAATTGCACCTGATGGACATTTCCTTGC
>CALMBJ010000218.1 GCA_937860175.1 uncultured Actinomycetes bacterium | reverse complement strand
CTACACAGAGTAGATCGTCGGCAGCGTCAGATGTGTATAAGAGACAGGCCGAGAGAAGATGCCCTTGCTCAAGAGATCCGCCCTGATTGCAGCTGTTTTTGCCCTTTTTGCGACCCTGCTGACCGGCTGCTCATCAAGTGATGAACAAGCAACCGATGTCACCGAGCTAACTGTTTACTCGGGCCGCTCTGAAGAGTTCATCGCACCCTTCTTTGCCCAATGGGAAGCCCAATCAGGTATCAAACTCAATATTCGCTACGGCGATTCAGCAGAGCTTGCAGCACAGATTCTTGAAGAGGGAAGCAACTCCCCTGCAGATCTCTTCCTAGCCCAGGATGCTGGCTCTCTTGGAGCAGTAGCCCAGGCTGGTTTATTCACACAGCTTTCAGATCAGATCGCAACTGCAATTCCTGCTAAGTACGTTGCTGCAAATCGCAACTGGGTTGGTGTTACAGGTCGTGTTCGCGTCTTTGCTTATGCACCAGATCGTGTGAAGGTACTTCCAACCTCGGTTACAGATTTAACAAAAGGTGAGTACAAGAATCAGATCGGTATCGCACCAACAAACGCTTCCTTCCAAGCCTTTTTAACCGCTCTCATTGAAAGCAAGGGCGAAGGTTTTGCAAAGAGTTGGCTTGAAGGCTTACAGAACAACGGTGTCAAGATCTATGCAAAAAACAGCGCCATTGTTGAAGCGATCGATAAGGGCGAGATCTCGATTGGTTTAGTCAATCACTACTACACCTGGGAAGTTAGCGAAGGCTTGGGTCGCGCAATCAATGTGAAGAATGGATTCTTTGCACCAGGAGATCTTGGTAATTTAATCAATGTTTCAGGTGCTGGAGTTCTTGCATCAAGCAAGAAGTATGCAGCCGCAGAAGATCTGATTAACTTCTTAACCTCTGCACCAACACAGGCTAAGTTTGTTGCAGATACCCATGAATACTCATTGCTTGAAGGGGCTGCCGCGCCAACCGAGGTACCAGCACTTGATCAAATTGGTGCACCAGCGGTTGATCTCAACACCTTGAAGAACATTAAGAAGACACAGGCTCTACTTATTGAGGTTGGTCTACTGTAAAAAATGCCTACAACCTTCCCTGATAGCACCCGAGTTGAACTGTCACAGAG
>CALMBJ010000217.1 GCA_937860175.1 uncultured Actinomycetes bacterium | reverse complement strand
TAACACAGTTATCACCGAGAGAAATTCCTAAACCAGAGTTTGCTCCCAGTAAGCACTTTTCTCCGATAGAGATGACCTCTTTGCCACCACCACTGAGTGTGCCCATGATCGATGCTCCACCACCAACATCGGTGCCATCTCCAACGATTACACCAGCTGAGATTCTTCCCTCAACCATTGATGTTCCAAGGGTTCCAGCGTTGAAGTTAACAAAACCTTCATGCATAACAGTTGTGCCTGATGCAAGATGTGCACCAAGGCGAACACGATCTGCATCAGCAATTCGAACTCCAGAGGGAACTACATAATCAACCATTCGCGGAAACTTATCGACACCGTAAACGCTGATATGTCCATGCGCTGCCTTAAGTCGCGCACGTGTGATTTCAAAACCTTCTACGGCACATGGACCAACAGAGGTCCATACAACATTGCTTAAGATTCCAAAGATTCCATCTAGCGCTAGCCCGTGTGGCTTAACGAGTCGATGAGATAACAAGTGAAGACGAAGGTAGGCATCAGCTGCATTTGCTGGTGGCTGCGAAATATCAATTTCAACGCTTACAACTTCGCGGGAAACATCACGCGCTTCATCGGTGCCGGCGAGTGCTGTTAACTCAGCTGGCGCTGAAGCTGAGAGCGAGGACAAAGAAGGGTTCGGGAACCACACATCAAGGGTTACTCCCTTAGCGATAGTTGCGATTCCGTGGCCAGATGCGATGGTCGTCATGTCCTAAGCCTAGCCTCTATTGTTAGCCGCATGCGTATTGCGGTCTTTTGCTCATCATCTCCCACGATAGATGACAAGTATGTAGAGCTTGCATACGAGTTAGGCAAGGGGATCGCTGCAACCTCAAATGAATTAGTCACAGGCGGCGGACACATCTCCATGATGGGCGCTGTATCCCGAGGTGCACGAGATGCCAACGGCAAGACAGTCGGAGTTATCCCTCAAGCACTTGTAGATATTGAGTTTGCCGACCATGACAATGATGAGCTGCACATCGTTGAAACAATGGGACAACGAAAGCACATGATCACCGATATTTCAGATGCGTTTATCACCCTACCCGGTGGCGCAGGCACACTTGAAGAGTTTTTTGAAATCTGGGTTGGGCATTACCTAAAGTTTCATACTAAACCTGTTGTTATTTTGGACCCATTTGGTATCTATGCGCCACTGCATGAATTAATTGTTCACTTAGAAGAAGAGAAGTTCATCAAACCCGGAATGCGTGAAATTGTTCAATGGACAACAACAGTTGATGAAGCGTTGAAAGCATGTGGCGCATGAGAAGTAATCACATTGCCATGAGTCTTGTCATCGATGTTCCGATTGAGAAAGTTTGGGAGGCACTTGCCGATTGGGAGTCTCAAGGTGAGTGGATGTTGCAAACAACTGTTGAAGTTACATCTGAGATTCGCGAAGGTGTTGGAACTTCAATTGCAGCTTTCACGGGGGTTGGAAAGTTAGGGATCATGGATCACATGACGGTAACTTCATGGAATCCACCACATGTGTGCGATGTACTTCATACCGGAAAAGTTATTAAGGGCACGGGACGTTTTGAGTTAACCGCCCTGTCGCCACAATCGACTCGATTTGATTGGTCTGAAGAAGTTCTTGCGCCGCGAGCCTTGTTCCTGCTTATTGCACCGGGTTTGTACGTAGGTGTGCGTATCTCGCTCTCGACCTTACGGCGCCATCTGCAACAAAGGAAGTAAAGTTGTGCCATGGGCAAGCAACCGCAAACACTGGCGCCTGTCTCTTATACACATCTGACGCTGCCGACGTCTACTCTGTGTAGATCTCGG
>CALMBJ010000216.1 GCA_937860175.1 uncultured Actinomycetes bacterium | reverse complement strand
GTTCTCACTGCCAACAACCTTCCGTAATGACAAGATTATCTTGGCTGCAGCAAACACCATCAGCGCTGAGATCAAAGCTGCAGGTGGTCAACAGGTTGTAGAGCTTGAAGCCCGTAACGGCGCAGGCGATGGTGAACTTGCATACGGAATTTATGAAACCGTTGAAACTGAATCTCAAGCGATCGCTGAATACTTTAAGGCGTTATGGAAGCCTGAAAATAATAAATCATTTGCAGTTTTAGTGCGAAAGCGCAGCCAGATAGCTTCGATTGAAAATGCACTGCGCGAACAAGGATTACCTGTCGAAGTAATTGGTATCGGTGGCTTAATTCATATTCCAGAGGTTGCAGATGTTGTTACCTTGATGAAGATCATTACCGATCCTGATGCTGGTTCATCGTTGATGCGTCACCTAACTGGACCACGAATTAATTTAGGGCCACGAGATATCGCAGCACTCGGCGCCTTTAGCCGTGAACGTGCAAAGGCGATGCATGCAGATTCGAAGAGCTTTATCAAAAAGATCGCCGCTGGTAACCCTGAACAGTTAGAGGCAGATGATCAATTTGCAGGTTCAATAATTGATGCACTAGATGAGATCACATCTGCCAAGAAAAGCAGCTTTAGCGATCTTGGATATCAACGCCTTGTTACCTTTGCCCAAGATCTTCGTCGTTTGCGCTCTCGTGCAGGTGGACAGATCACTGATTTAGTTTCAGAGATTGAGAATTACTTAACCTTGGAATCAGAGATCACTTTGCGCGAAGGAACCCAGACAGGTCGACGTCACCTAGATCGCTTCTTAGATGAGGCATCAAAGTTTGAACGCAGCGGAGGATCTGTCTCTGCCTTCTTAGATTGGCTAGATGTTGCATCTGATGAAGAAGGTGGCCTCAAGGTTGGAGCCCCTGAAGTACGCACAGATGTGGTCCAAATCCTTACCGTTCACATGGCCAAGGGCGCTGAATGGGATGTTGTTGCTGTGCCTGGTTTATCTGAAGGCACCTTCCCTGGTGTTAACCGCAGCGACCCTGATAACTGGTTGAAAAATGAGAAGCATGTTCCCTTTGCTTTGCGTGGGGATGCACATGAGCTTCCATACTTCACCCTTGATGGAGTTACCAAGAACAGCGAGGCTGCAAAGGCGATCAAGGCATTTGCTAGCCAATGCGTTGATCAGATCAAGATGCGCGAAGAGATGCGCCTTGCATATGTTGCAGTTACCCGTGCCCGTGCACATTTAATCTGCACCACATCATGGTGGCGCGATGGTGCTAAATCTGTCTCTCCATCAAATATCTTCACATTGATTGCAACCGCTGCCAGTGCTAACGGTGGACGTTTGATTTCAGATGTTGCAGCACCCGATGAAGATACAGAAAACCCAACCCTTGAAAATCCACAGACCGCAATTTGGCCTCGAGATTACTTAGGGGACAAGCGCGCACAGTTTGATGCAGCGATCGAATTAGTAAATGCATCTGAGCTTCATCCTTTGCTTGATTCACAGGATCCCGAGATTAACTCTTGGATCATGGATGCTCAGAGCTTGATTACAGAACAACGTAACCGCGCAGCAGATGTGG
>CALMBJ010000215.1 GCA_937860175.1 uncultured Actinomycetes bacterium | reverse complement strand
GCTTAATGGGTTAGATAGATGCACTTCAATCAGCGGCGCCTTTACTAGCTCTGCAGCATCGCGAATAGCGTAAGAGTAATGTGTGAAGGCAGCTGGATTGATAATAACCGGTGTCTTTGAGTCTGCCGCCTCGTGTAACCATCCAATGATTGTTGCCTCATCATCGCTCTGACGTACATCGGCATCATATCCATGCTTAGAAGCCGCCACTTTGATGAGGTTCTCAAGCTCTGCATAATTCAAATCTCCATAAATGGAAGAGTCGCGTATATCTAATCGAGAAAGATTAGGTCCATTAATCACGAGTATCTTCATGAGCTAATTCTCTCATACGCAGCATCAAGTTCATCAGATGATAGATCCTCAAGGCGAACCGTTGCGCCAATACCTTGCAAAGCTACAAACCTCAACGTATTTCCACGTGCTTTCTTGTCTAGCGCTAGCAACGGAGCCAGTTTTTGCCATGCCTGTCGATCATAGGAAATAGGAAGATCAAACTTACTAAGCAGATCGCGATGCTGCTGAAGAACTTCGGTGGAAATCAAACCCCTCGAATGCGCCAACTCAGCTACAAAGACCATTCCTATCGAGACCGCTTCACCGTGGCGCAGCTGATACTTGGCATAGATTTCTACTGCGTGCCCCAAGGTATGGCCATAATTCAACGCTTCGCGCGCAAAACTTTCCTTGAAATCAGCGGAGACAACCTTTGCCTTGACCGCAACCGCTCTGGTGATCAAATCTTCCAGAAGGAGGAAATCGGAGAGCAGGTTATTTCGGTCTAAGGAGCTAGCCAGGTTTAAAATCTCATGATCATCAATGAATCCACACTTGATGACCTCTGCCATACCTGCGCAAAAATCTCGCTCCGAAAGCGTTTTCAAGAAATTAAGATCGATCAGCACTGATTGAGGTGAGTGGAAGGATCCAATCAGATTCTTTCCGTAGTCAGAGTTGATGCCGGTCTTTCCACCAACTGCTGCATCCACCATGCCCGCTAATGATGTCGGTACTGCAATCCAATCAATTCCACGTAGCCATGTTGCTGCTGCAAACCCCGAAAGATCGGTTACCGCTCCCCCACCAATTCCAACGATCAAATCTGATCGAGTAAAGCCAGCTGCTCCTAACCAATTCCACAGCGCCATCAAGGTTGCTTGGCTCTTTGCATCCTCGCCATCTGGCACCTCAAATACATGTACATCGGCGTCGATAGCTTTAATGCTGCTCAAATCAGGGACAAAAGATGAGGAAACTACTAGTGCAACCCTAGTTCTACCACTGAGCTTATTAACGAGGGTTGAACTCCACTCACAACCTATAAACACCGAGTAGTCATGCTCAGCCTTCACATTTACCGTATTCATAGAACACCTTTAGCTATCTGCTCGACAATTGCGCTTACTTCCATCTCATCTACTTTGATGGTGATGTTAGCTAGCTTCTCGTAGATAGGTCGTCGTTTATCACTAAGTGATTGCCACTGAGCACGAGGGTTTCCTAAAAGAAGGGGGCGATCACGATTAAAGCCAACCCGTGGCGCAGCGGTTGCTAACGAAACATCCAGAAAAACAACCTGTGAACCAGATCGCGAGATCGCTTCCTGTGCGGCTTCAGAGACCGGTGCTCCTCCACCTAAACTCACCACAACATCATCTTTTAAAAGAACTTCAGCCAACGTTTCAAACTCCAGAGCTCTAAATGCAGCTTCGCCTTCTACAACAAAAATATCTGTTATTGATTTTCCAGATTTCTCAACGATCAATGCATCGGTATCTAAAAAACTGCGCGAAAGATGCACAGATAGCGCCGCTCCAACGGTGCTCTTTCCTGCACCTGGTGGGCCAATTAAGAGTATTCGACTCATACGGGTACTTACTTGAATTTTAGATTGCTGATATAGGACTCAAAGTTTCGACGTGTCTCTGTTACCGAGTCCCCGCCAAACTTTTCTAGGACCGCCTCTGCTAAAACAAGTGCAACCATTGCCTCAGCGACAACACCTGCAGCTGGAACTGCGCAAACATCTGAACGTTGGTTAATCGCTTTTGCCGCTTCACCTGTGGCGACATCTATAGTGTCTAGCGCTTTGGGAACGGTAGAAATCGGCTTCATCGCCGCCCTGACGCGAAGAATCTCGCCATTAGACATTCCGCCCTCGGTACCCCCTGCGCGATCTGTGCGACGAACAATTTTTCCATCTGCATTCTTTTCAATTTCATCATGGGCTACCGACCCTCTACGCGTAGCTGTTTGGAACCCATCTCCAATTTCAACACCCTTAATCGCTTGAATTCCCATAACGGCACCTGCGAGTTTTGAATCTAAACGTCGATCCCAATGAACATGTGAACCTAAGCCAGGAGGCATATTAAAAGCTAAAACTTCTACAACTCCTCCGAGGGTGTCTCCATCGCGGTGTGCCTTTTCTATTTCAGCGATCATAAGTTCGCTACTTGCTGGATCTGCGCAACGAACCGGATCGGAGTCGATCTTCTTCATGTCCCTGTCTCTCATACACATCTGACGCTGCCGACGATCTACTCTGTGTAGATCTC
>CALMBJ010000214.1 GCA_937860175.1 uncultured Actinomycetes bacterium | reverse complement strand
ACAAGCGATTTTGGCAAAGGTTGGCCTGAATGAGCATTCACTTAAGTGCATCATGGATCGACCACTTGATGAAGAGCTACGTCGTACATCTGAACCCACAAGACTTGCGATGAACTGCAGCGGAAAGCATGCAGGAATGCTTGCCACATGTGTGATTAATGGCTGGCCAACTGATTCTTACTTAGCTCCTGAGCACCCGTTGCAACAGGCGATTAAGCAAGAGGTTGAAACCATGAGCGGTGAAAAGGTAGTTGTCACAAGTGTTGATGGTTGTGGCGCACCACTATTTCTCTTTTCATTGTTAGGTCTGGCCCGTGCAATTCGCAACTTAACAATTAGCTCAGATCCAATACATCAAGGTGTTGCACAAGCTTGTCGTGATTTTCCCGAAATGGTTGCAGGTCCTGGTCGACTCGGAACACGGATGATGCAAAATATTCCGGGGTTGTTTATGAAGGAAGGCGCAGAGGCGGTTAACGTTGCATCACTTCCTGATGGCAGAACCCTTGCGATCAAGATCAGCGATGGCAATCAACGTGCCATGTCTGCAATTACAGCTGCAGCGCTTTCAAAGTTTGGTGTTGATGCCAAAGAGGCGCCGATAAATACCCTTGGTGCAGGCTTGCCAGTGGGCGTTATTCGCGCAACCTTCGCGTAATTCCCTTAATTGAAATAGGCGCGTACCCTTAAAGCCTATGAATGGCCGTATCGCTACCTTGATGGTGCACACCTCGCCCCTGGATCAACCAGGTATTGGCGATGCTGGCGGCATGAATATTTATGTTCTGGAATCTGCCCAACGTATGGCAGCTATGGGCGTGAGCGTAGATATCTTCACTCGCAGAACTGATCCAAGTGCGCCAGAGATCGTTGAAATTTCTCCGGGTGTTCGCGTTCGCCACTTTGATTGCGGACATGGCACCTTAACTAAAGAGCAGTTGCCAATCCATATCTCTGGCCTATCGCAAGAGTTTTCTCGAATCATGCGCACTGAAAATTACGATGTTATTCACTCGCACTACTGGTTATCGGGCAAGGTTGCGATGCCAGCTGCTAAAGAGCTTGGTATTCCTTTGGTGCACACCATGCACACCATGGCGCGGGTAAAGAATTTGAATTTGGCTGAAGGTGAAAGCCCAGAGCCAATGATTCGAGTGCAGGGTGAAACACAGGTGGTTGCTGCAGCAAATGCTTTGATCGCAAACACCGATGCCGAAGGTGCAAGCTTGGTTTCTTTATACGATGCCTGTCCAGATACTGTGCATGTAGTTAGCCCAGGTGTTGATCTCTATACATTTACACCAGGTGAAAGTCGCAGCGCAGCACGTGAGCACATTGGTCAGCCACAAGAGGCGCTGGTTGTTTCATTTGTCGGTCGCATTCAGCCACATAAGGGCCCAGAGGTTTTAATCCGTGCAACAAGTGAGTTGGTCAAGCACACACCACTTTTGCGCAACAAGTTAATCGTCAACATTGTGGGCGGTGCATCGGGTGCAAACACCGAAGAGGTCGATCGTCTTAAAGAGTTAACCTCATGGCTTGCCATTGATGATGTGGTTCGCTTTACGCCACCTGTTCCGCGCAAAGATTTGCCACAGTGGTACAGAGCAGCAGATTTAGTAATTGTTCCCAGCTATAG
>CALMBJ010000213.1 GCA_937860175.1 uncultured Actinomycetes bacterium | reverse complement strand
TTGATGAAGTGACAACAGTTGTGTCTGTGCGGCCAAACTCTGACTTTCCGGTTTGAGTTACAACTCCACCAAGAGCAGCTGCCATAGCCTGGAACCCATAACAAATTCCAAAGACAGGAATACCCAATGCAAAAATCGCTGCATCTATCTTGGGAGCATTCTCTGCATAAACACTTGAAGGACCACCGGACAAGATAATCGCTGAAGGGTTCTTAACTTGAACCTCTGCAGCTGTTATTGATGATGGAACAATCTCAGAGTAGACATGCGCCTCGCGAACGCGCCTTGCAATTAACTGTGCGTACTGTGCGCCAAAATCAACGACCAGTACTCCGCGAAGCTCAGCCACGATGAATAAGAACCTCTACGCGCTGGAACTCCTTCACATCTGAGTAACCACAGGTCGCCATTGCGCGACGTAGTGCGCCGAACAAGTTCATGGAACCATCTGATGTGTGAGAAGGTCCGAGCAAGATCTCTTCAAGTGTTCCGACAGTTCCTACATTTACACGCTCTCCGCGCGGAAGAACTGGGTGATGTGCCTCTGATCCCCAGTGCCAACCAAGACCAGGTGCCTCTACCGCCTTGGCTAATGGTGAACCCATCATTACCGCATCTGCGCCACATGCAATCGCCTTAGCGATATCTCCGCTGCGACCTACTGAACCATCGGCAATCACATGAACATAACGTCCACCTGATTCATCGAGGTACTCACGACGAGCTGCTGCTACCTCGGCAACTGCAGATGCCATAGGAACTTCAACACCCAAAACCTTGCGAGTTGTGTGGGTTGCACCGCCGCCGAAGCCCACTAATACACCCGCAGCACCGGCACGCATTAAGTGCAAGGCGGCGGTTGATGTTGCGACTCCGCCAACAATGACTGGAACATCTAACTCGTAAATAAACTTCTTAAGGTTTAAGGCTTCATTTTCTGCAGCAACATGCTCTGCTGAAACAGTTGTTCCGCGAATTACAAAGATATCTACACCTGCTGCGACAACCGCCTTATGAAACTCTGCAGTACGTGCAGGTGACAAGGATGCGGCAACGGTTACACCAGCATCACGAATCTGCTGGATACGTTCTTTGATCAATTCAGGTCGAATCGGGGCGTTGTAAATCTCCTGCATTCGCTTAGTTGCATGCTTATCTGGCATAGAAGCGATTTCACCCAGAGGAATACGGGGATCCTCGTAGCGTGTCCACAAACCTTCAAGGTTGAGAACTCCTAGGCCTCCAAGCTTTCCAATAGCGATCGCGGTTTCAGGTGAAACCACTGAATCCATTGGTGCTGCCAACATTGGTAAATCAAACTTGTAGGCATCTATCTGCCATGTTGTTGAAACATTTTCTGGGTCACGGGTTCGGCGGCTTGGAACAATCGCGATGTCATCAAAGGAGTACGCGGTGCGCGCACGCTTTCCTGGGGCGATTTCGATGTTATTCATTAGCGGCCCTTCTTCTGGTAGTTCGGTGCATCAGCAACATGTGCCACATCATGTGGGTGGCTCTCCTGCAATCCCGCTGCAGTAATTTGAATCAAGCGACCTTCTCGACGAAGGGTTTGAATATCTGGGGCGCCTGCATAGCCCATACCTGAGCGAAGACCACCAACTAGTTGATGGACAACTTCAGCTACAGAGCCACGGAATGCAACCTTGCCCTCAATGCCTTCAGGTACAAGTTTGTCTTCAGACAAAACATCATCCTGCATGTAGCGATCCTTGGAGTACGACTTCTGTTCTCCGCGAGATTGCATGGCGCCAAGTGATCCCATGCCACGATAAGCCTTGTACTTAACGCCATTGATTTCTACTAACTCGCCAGGAGATTCTTCACATCCTGCGAGTAGTGAACCAAGCATTACCGAGTTTGCGCCAGCGACTAAGGCTTTAACAATGTCACCTGAGTACTGCAATCCGCCATCTGCGATTAATGGGATACCAGCTTTGTTGCAAGCCTTTGATGCCTCCAAAATTGCAGTTACTTGTGGAACTCCAACTCCTGCTACAACACGTGTTGTACAGATTGATCCTGGACCAACGCCAACCTTTACCGCATCTGCGCCAGCGTTGATGAGCGCTTGTGCTCCTGCTCGGGTTGCAACATTGCCACCAATAACTTCGGTGATTGGAGAAAACTTTTTGATGCGAGCAATTGAATCAAGAACAGCGCGGTGATGACCATGCGCGGTATCTACGACCACAACATCTACACCTGCTTCAATCAAAGCTTGAGCACGAGCAAATCCATCATCGCCAACACCCACGGCAGCTCCTGCTAGGCCGACATTTTTAACAAGCTTTACATGGGTAACTTGCGCTTCGATCGGAAGGTTTCGGTGAATGATTCCAATTCCGCCAGCCTTGGCCATGGCGATTGCCATTTCAGATTCTGTAACTGTGTCCATCGCTGAAGAAACCAGCGGCACTGCGATTGAGATATTTCGTGTCAGTTGAGTAACTGTGCTGACCTCAGATGGAACTACATCAGATGCATCTGGAAGAAGAAGGACATCGTCGTAGGTCAGTCCAAGCATCGCGACCTTGTCTGTATCGCTCATGTGCCCCCCGAATCCTTAACGAGCTTCTAAACAATGAGCCTCAAGTCTATCGGGGCTTTAGAGCCCTAAAGCACCCTCGATTTCAGCGCAGGCATGGGTTAAATCCTGCGCAACGATGACATCGGTGCACTCATCCATGTCCCAACCAGGTCCACCCAAAATCACTCGTGGAGCTGGGCGAATAGAAGGAATATCGCGGAAGAACTTTGAGTCGCTGTTCTGACTCAACTGCGCCCACAAAAATATTGCTGGCGGTGCAGATCTGCGAACCATCGCATCAATTGCTTCAAGCGGAGTTCTTGCCCCTAAGAAGAAGGTTTCAATATTTTTTTCAGCAAGTGCTGCAGCAAGTGCATGTAGAGCAAGGCAATGCATCTCTTCGCCAACAGCTGCAAGCAAAACAGGGTGTGCATTTTTTGGGCTTTTAATTTCAGGAACACCTTCGCGCATGATGCGCTTAAGTAGCTCTGAAAGCATGTGCTCTACTTCAATTCCAGAGCCATCCTCTTCCCACTCATTTCCGACCAAAAACAAAAGCGGCACAATGACTTCGGTCCATGTAGAGATAACCCCATTGTCTGCAATGTCTTTTCGCAAGATGGTTTCTATAAATGTTTTATCTAAAATCTTGGCTGCTCTATGGATCGAATCAACCAGCTCTTCACGAACTTCAAAGTTATCAACTAGCTTTTCAATCTTGAGCGATCCCTGATGCGCCTTTGCTTTCTCAGCAGCATCAGAGGGTGAGACTCCTGTTGTAATCAATCGACGCATCAGAGATAGCTTGGCTAGATCAGATGGGCGGTAACGGCGATGTTCGCCAGCCTCGTGGGTGGATGGGCCAAGGCCGTAGCGGCGATCCCAGGTACGAAGGGTGGCTGGAGCTACACCGATTCGGCGGGCGACCGCGGCTACGGTCAAAAGCTCCTCTTCCATGGGGCTATCGTGGCGTGAAGTGGCCCATCTCACCACCTGAAATGGCGATTTGAACAACTTTTGGAGCGGAAATACTTGAACAACTTATGAAACGGTTGTACCTTATGCCCATGGCCGAAATATCACGCTTACCCCGCCCCGTTGCAGATGAATGGGAGTGGCAGTACCAGGGTTCATGCCGCGAGCTGCCTTCTGAGATGTTCTTTCATCCAGATGGAGAGCGCGGACCTCGCCGCCGTAACCGCGAGAACACCGCGAAGGCTGTCTGCGCATCATGCCCAGTAATTGCAGCATGCCGTGCGCACGCACTTGCAGTTCAAGAGCCATATGGAATTTGGGGAGGTCTATCTGAGGATGATCGCCTAGCAATCCTTGGTAAGGACATTAACCCAGATATTTCACACGCTTCATAACCTTCAGCATTCTTTCTTCATCGAGGGAAAAGAAAAAGCCCCGCAGATTTCTCTGTGGGGCATTTTCTTTTCTAACCTTATTGGGTTAAAAGTTAGTGCGAGTGTCCACCTGGACCATGTGAGTGTCCATGTCCACCAGCATCTGCAGCTGCCTGCTCTGCTGGCTTCTCGTAAACAACCGCTTCTGTCGTAATAAACATTGCAGCGATTGATGCTGCATTTGCTAGTGCAGAACGGGTTACCTTTACTGGATCGATAACACCATCTGCGGCCAAGTCGCCGTAGACATCAGTTGCTGCATTGAAACCCTCGTTGTGCTTCATTGCGCGAACCTTTGCAACTACTACGTAGCCTTCAAGTCCAGCGTTTTCTGCAATCCAACGAAGTGGCTCATCACAAGCCTTTCGAACTAAACGAACACCAACAGCCTTATCGCCAGTGAATCCAAGATCGCCTTCTAGAGCATCGGCAGCGTGCACAAGGGCTGCTCCTCCGCCAACAACGATTCCTTCTTCAACAGCGGCACGGGTTGCAGAGATTGCATCCTCTAGACGGTGCTTCTTTTCATTTAACTCAACTTCGGTGTGTGCGCCAACCTTGATTACGCAAACTCCACCAGCAAGCTTTGCAAGACGCTCTTGTAGCTTTTCCTTGTCCCATGATGAGTCACTGTTTTCGATCTCCTTGCGAAGCTCTGAAACACGTGCAGCAACCGCAGCCTTATCGCCTGCGCCATCAACGATGGTTGTTGCATCCTTGGTTACAACGATGCGACGAGCCTTACCTAGATCTTCAAGTGTTACACCCTCAAGCTTCATTCCAAGCTCTGAAGAAATAACCTGTCCGCCGGTAAGGATTGCGATGTCTTGGAGTGTTGCCTTGCGGCGATCTCCAAAGCCAGGCGCCTTAACCGCAACAGATGCAAAGACTCCACGCATACGGTTAACAACCAGCGTAGAAAGCGCTTCGCCTTCAATATCTTCGGCGATGATCAATAGTGGCTTTGAGGCCTGAGCAACCTTTTCCAGCAATGGCAACAAATCTGCGAGCGCAGAGATCTTGTTCGCTGAGATCAAGACGTAGGCATCCTCAAGGATTGCCTCCATACGATCTTGGTCGGTTACAAAGTATGGAGAGATGTAGCCCTTGTCGAACTGCATGCCTTCTGTGAATTCAAGATCAAGTCCAGTTGTTGATGCTTCTTCAACTGTAATAACTCCATCTTTACCAACACGGTCCATCGCCTCTGCGATTAGCTCGCCGATTGCACGATCCTGTGCTGAAATCGTTGCAACATCTGCGATCTGTGGCTTTCCATTAACTGGCGTTGCCTGCTCGCGAAGCTTCTCTGAAACCGCTGCCACGGCCGCTTCGATTCCCTGCTTGATATCCATTGGCTGTGCGCCAGCGGCAAGGTTACGAAGTCCTTCTTTAACCATTGCCTGAGCAAGAACAGTTGCTGTTGTAGTTCCATCTCCCGCGACATCATTTGTCTTTGTCGCAACTTCCTTAACTAATTGAGCTCCCATGTTCTCTGCAGGATCTGAAAGTTCGATCTCCTTTGCAATTGTCACACCATCATTTGTGATGATGGGTGCGCCAAAGGACTTTGCGATAACTACGTTACGACCCTTAGGTCCAAGAGTTACCTTTACTGTGTCAGCAAGAATGTTGACACCGCGCTCCATGGCACGGCGTGCTTGCTCATCAAATTGAAGGCTCTTTCCCATTTACTTCTCGATTACAGCGAGAATGTCGCGAGCTGAAAGAACGAGTAGATCTTCTCCACCGTGCTTGATTTCAGTTCCGCCGTACTTGCTGTAAAGAACTACATCGCCAACCTTGACATCCATTGGAACGCGTACGCCATCATCAAAGCGACCTGGGCCTACTGCAACAACAGTGCCTTCCTGTGGCTTCTCTTTTGCTGTATCTGGGATAACAAGACCTGATGCTGTTGTTGTCTCAGCCTCATTTGTCTTGATAACGATGCGATCTTCTAGTGGCTTAACTGCCATGGTGTGCTCCTTCTAGGTTTTTACCTGTGGTTTCCTCGTGCGGCTCGAATTAGC
>CALMBJ010000212.1 GCA_937860175.1 uncultured Actinomycetes bacterium | reverse complement strand
TACCGAGTCAGCTGAGTGGCGAGCCTCCTTTGATGCCGCCCTCAAAGCTGCAGGTCCGGTCCGCGCTCGCTACCTGATGCTCAATCTTCTTGACCATGCCAGAGAACGAAATGTGGGAATCTCTTCACTTCGCACCACCGATTACATCAACACGATTCCGCCAGAGCAGGAAGCAAAGTTTCCTGGAGATGAAGATCTAGAAAGAAAGATTCGCCGCATCAACCGTTGGAATGCAGCGATGTTGGTTCACCGCGCGCAGCGTCCAGGCGTTGGAGTTGGTGGACACATCTCAACATATGCATCATCTGCGGCTCTCTATGAAGTTGGTTTCAACCACTTCTTCCGCGGTCAGGATCACCCAGGTGGCGGAGATCAAATTTTCTTCCAGGGACATGCAAGCCCCGGAATGTATGCACGTGCTTTTCTTGAAGGTCGTTTAACTGAAAATCAACTTGATGGATTCCGTCAAGAGCTTTCTCACCCAGGTGGCGGACTATCTTCTTATCCGCACCCACGCTTGATGCCAGATTTTTGGCAGTTCCCAACTGTTTCGATGGGTATCGGACCTTTGAATGCGATTTACCAAGCGCGTTACAACCGTTACCTTCATAACCGCGGAATTAAAGATACGAGTGATCAAAATGTTTGGGCATTCCTTGGCGATGGTGAAGTTGATGAGGTAGATACATTAGGTGCAATTGGTCTTGCTACCCGCGAAAAGTTAGACAACTTAACCTTTGTTATTAACTGTAACTTGCAACGCCTCGATGGTCCGGTTCGCGGAAATGGCAAGATCATTCAAGAGCTTGAATCAATCTTTGGTGGCGCGGGCTGGAATGTCATTAAGGTTGTTTGGGGCCGCGGTTGGGACCCACTTTTGGCTCAAGATCGCGAAGGCGCACTTGTAAAGATTATGAATGAAACCCTTGATGGTGATTATCAAACATTTAAGGCCGAATCTGGAAAGTATGTTCGTGATAACTTCTTTGGACGCGATCCACGTACAGCTGCAATGGTTGCAAACTGGTCAGATGATCAAATCTGGAACCTCAAGCGCGGTGGACACGATTACCAGAAGCTATTTGCTGCATATACGGCAGCTACTCAGAAGAATGGTCGTCCAACAGTTATTTTGGCTAAGACTGTTAAGGGTTGGACCCTTGGATCCCACTTCGAAGGTCGTAACTCGACTCACCAGATGAAGAAAATGACGCTGGAAGATATTCAAAAGTTCCGCGACACATTGCACTTGGATATTCCAGATGAGAAGTTAGATAAGTACTTACCTCCTTATTACAAGCCTGCAGATGATTCGCCAGAGGCTAAGTACTTGGCTGAACGTCGCGCAGAGCTGGGTGGATCAATTCCTCGCCGCCGTGCAAAGTCTCGTCCATTAACAATGCCCGCTGACTCTGTTTACGAATCTGTAAAGCGTGGTTCTGGTCAGCAAGAGATCGCAACAACGATGGCTTTTGTTCGCATGTTGAAGGATCTTGTTAAGGATCCGGGGTTGGGCAATCGAATTGTTCCGATCATTCCTGATGAGGCACGTACCTTTGGTATGGATTCATTGTTCCCAACGATGAAGATTTACTCACCTCATGGTCAGCAGTACACAGCGGTAGACCGCGAGTTAATGTTGTCTTATAAGGAATCTACTTCGGGTGTAATCCTTCATGAAGGTATTAACGAAGCAGGATCAGTTGCCTCATTTACAGCGGTTGGCTCTTCATACTCAACACATGATGAACCGATGATTCCGATGTACATCTTCTACTCAATGTTCGGATTCCAGCGCACCGGAGATGCATTCTGGGCCGCTGCAGATCAATTGGTAAGAGGATTTGTTGTTGGAGCAACCGCCGGTCGCACAACTCTTAACGGTGAAGGTCTGCAACATGAAGATGGTCATTCACATCTTCTTGCAGCAACCAACCCAGCGGTAGTTTCTTACGACCCAGCTTTTGCTTACGAGTTAGGCCACATTGTTAAAGATGGTCTTCGTCGTATGTATGGCGAAAACAGCGAGAATGTTTTCTACTACCTCACTGTTTACAACGAGCCATATGTTCATCCGGCCGAGCCTGAAAACCTTGATGTTGATGGATTGCTCAAGGGAATTTACTTGTACTCACCTTCTAACGGTTCGCGCAAAAAGAATGCGCAGATCTTGGCATCGGGTGTGGGAGTTAACTGGGCTGTAAAGGCGCAGCAGCTGCTTGCAGATGACTGGGGCGTTAACGCAGCAGTGTGGTCTGTAACCTCATGGAATGAGCTACGCCGTGATGGTCTAGAAACAGATCGCCACAACCTGCTCAATCCAACAGATCGTCGCAGCGCTTACATCACCAAGAAGTTGGCTCACACAAAGGGTCCAGTAATTGCGGTCAGCGATTTCATGCGCGCTGTGCAGGACCAGGTATCGCCATGGGTTGATCGTCCCTTCTACTCGCTGGGAACAGATGGCTTCGGTTTATCCGATACAAGAGGTGCTTTACGTCGTCACTTCAAGGTTGATGCTGAATCAATCGCAATCGCCGTGTTGCAGCAACTCTGTAACCAAGGTGAAATCAAGCAAAGCATTGTCACCCAGGCGATGGATAAGTATCGTATCCATGATGTCTCAGCTGCAGATGCTGGCAATACAGAAGGATCGGGTTGATCTCTAGAATTCCAATCACAGATATCTCCCCCGCGGTTTACTTCGGGGGAGAATTTGTTGCGGTAAAGGCGATCGCACAAGAGAGCATCTCAGTTTCTGCAACGATCATTATTGAAGGTCATGAAACACTGACCGCTCAAGTTTGTCTGTATAACGCAAAAGAGAAGATGGTTGATTGCCAGCCCTTAATTGAGCGTTGGCCCGGAACAGATCGCTATGAAGGTCAATTCACCGTTCCAGCTGAAGGTGATTTTTATTTTGTAGTTAAAGCTTCAAGCACATCGCAGTACCGAACCGTTACCGGTGAATCTGAAAGGTATCCGGTTCGCGCAGATCGTGATCGTGCATTAGTTGGAGCTTGGTATGAGTTTTTCCCGCGCAGCGAAGGTGCTGTAAAAAATACTGATGGAACTGTAATCAGCGGAACATTTGCAACTGCATCAAAAAGGCTTGCAGGTGTCGCAGCCATGGGGTTTGATGTTTTATATCTTCCACCGGTTCATCCGATCGGAATCGCGCACCGCAAAGGCAAAAACAACACGCTAGATGCCAAGGCAGATGATTGCGGAGTTCCATGGGCGATCGGTAACTCTGAAGGTGGCCATGATGCGATTAATCCCGCACTTGGAACGATGAAGGATTTTGAAGATTTTGTTAAAGCTGCAGGTAAGCAAGGTCTTGAAATTGCTATGGATTTAGCGCTACAAACTTCGCCTGATCATCCTTGGGTGAAGAGCAATCCAGAGTGGTTTAACAAGCGAGCAGATGGAACCATTGCATACGCAGAGAACCCACCAAAGAAGTATCAAGATATCTATCCCATTAACTTCGATGATGATTACGAAGGTATCCGTGATGAAGTGCTTCGAATCATTAGATTGTGGGTTTCTAAGGGTGTAAAGATTTTCCGAGTTGATAATCCACACACTAAGCCGGTTCATTTCTGGCAGGATTTATTGGCGATTGTTCACAAAGAGAGCCCAGAGGTGGTTTTCTTAGCTGAAGCTTTTACCCGTCCGGCCATGATGCACGCACTTGGAAAGGCTGGGTTCCACCAGTCCTATACCTACTTCACCTGGCGAACTAGTAAGTGGGAGCTAACCGAGTACGGCCGTGAAGTTGCGCAAGGAACTAGCGCATTCTTTAGACCAAATTTTTGGGTCAATACTCCAGATATCAATCCCTTCCATTTACAAAGTGGAAATCCAGCGATGTTTGCGTTGCGTGCGGTTTTAGCTTCCACCTTGACACCATCATGGGGAATGTACGCCGGATATGAACTCTATGAACATCGCCCCTTCAAAGAAGGTGGCGAGGAGTACATGGACTCAGAAAAGTATGAGATCAAGGTTCGTGACTGGGAGGGTGCTGGCAAAAAAGGTTTAACCCTTGCTCCCTTTATTGCTCAATTGAATGCAATACGCAAAGCCCATCCTGCATTACAGCGCCTTCGCAACTTAACCTTCCATGACACAGATTCAGATGCGATCATCGCATACTCAAAACGTGAGGGAAAAGATCTTGTTTTAGTTGTTGTAAATCTTGATCCAAGCTTTGCCCAAGGAACAACGGTTCATTGGAACATGGATGCATTGGGCTTTTCGAGCAACGAGTTTGAGGTGAAGGATTTACTAGATGGTTCAACCATGACCTGGAGTCCGCACACATTTGTTTCGCTGAACCCAACACGTCCGGTTGGAAAAGTTGCCCATATCGTTTCGGTAAAGTTCTAAAGTGGGCGTATTCTCAAAGCTCTTCAAGGGTCGAGATGAGAACATCCTTCAACCCGCCTCTTACCTCAACCCGCATTCATCACTTGGCGAACTAGATCTTTACCTTATTGCAGAAGGTCGCCACGAACAGTTATGGAAGGCACTTGGCGCGCAGGTTAAGCGAGATGCAGCGGGGGCATTACTAGGCACTGCTTTTTCAGTATGGGCGCCCAACGCGCAAGCGGTTTCCTTGATCGGTGATCACAATTTCTGGGACCGTAACTCCCATAAGATGCACCGCATCGGATCATCTGGCATCTGGGAGCTCTTTGTCGCCGATATCGGCGCGGGAGCTAAGTACAAGTTTGCAGTGTGTGGAATAGATGGTCGCTGGGTTGATCATGCAGATCCCATGGCACGAGCAACTGAAATTCCACCGTTAACCGCATCTGTTGTTGAAGAGTCTAACTACGTATGGAATGACAACTCGTGGATAGAGCAGCGATCACAGTTCCAATCTTGGCGCTCTGCAGTATCTGTCTACGAGGTTCATCTTGGCTCATGGAAGCTTGGTTTAAGTTACAAGGAGCTTGCAACAGAGTTGGTCCAATATATGCAGCTACAGGGCTTTACACATGTTGAATTCTTACCAGTTACCGAGCATCCATACGGACCTTCATGGGGCTATCAAGTAACCTCATTCTTTGCACCGACTTCTCGTTTTGGTTCTCCAGATGAGTTTAAATTTTTAGTGGATGCTCTACATAACGCTGGGATCGGCGTTATCTTGGATTGGGTCCCTGCCCACTTTCCAAAGGATGAATGGGCGTTAGCAAAATTTGATGGAACCGCTTTGTATGAGCACGCTGATCCACGTTTAGGAGAGCACCCAGACTGGGGAACCCTTATCTTTAACTTTGGTCGCAATGAGGTGCGAAACTTTCTTGTAGCAAGCGCTTTGTACTGGCTTACCGAGTTTCATATCGATGGATTACGAGTTGATGCCGTGGCATCGATGCTCTACTTGGATTACTCACGTAAAGAGGGAGAATGGCTTCCAAACAAGCATGGTGGCCGCGAGAATTTAGAGGCGGTGCAGTTGCTGCAAGAAGCAACATCTACAGCCTATAAAACCCACCCCGGCATCATGATGATTGCAGAGGAGTCAACGGCATGGTCGGGGGTCACCGCAGATACATCAGGTGGCGGACTCGGTTTTGGCTTTAAGTGGAACATGGGGTGGATGCATGACACCCTGCAATACCTGTCACATGAACCAATTCATCGAGTGCATCACCACAATGAAATCACTTTTTCGATCTTGTATGCATGGAGCGAGAATTTTATGTTGCCGCTTTCTCATGATGAGGTCGTCCATGGAAAAGGTCAATTAGTAAACAAGTTTCCCGGAGATCGTTGGCAAAAACTTGCCACCCTTAGAGCGCTTTATGGTTTCATGTGGGCCCACCCTGGTAAGAAGTTGTTGTTTATGGGTTGCGAGTTTGCGCAAAACGAGGAATGGAATGAGAGCGCCGGATTGCAGTGGCACTTAACTGAGTACGCTGAACATCAAGGTGTACAAAAAACAGTTGCAGAATTAAACG
>CALMBJ010000211.1 GCA_937860175.1 uncultured Actinomycetes bacterium | reverse complement strand
TTCAGCACGAACCTTGGCCATAACCTGATCAAGTTGAGTCATTACAGTGGTATTCCAAAGTATTGCGCAGCGGTTTGAACATCCTTGTCTCCACGACCTGAAAGATTGATCAACAAGTTTGCCTGTGGTCCTAACTCTCTTCCAACAAGCATCGCACCTGCTAAAGCGTGCGCGGTTTCAATTGCAGGAATAATTCCTTCTGTTCTACTGAGCAATGAGAAAGCCTCCATCGCAGCAGCATCGGTGATGGCACGGTATTCAGCTCTTCCGATGTCATGAAGATATGCATGTTCTGGACCAACACCTGGGTAATCCAACCCTGCAGAGATCGAATGGGATTCAACTGTTTGGCCATTTGCATCTTGCAAAACATATGAACGTGTTCCGTGCAGTACGCCAGGTGTACCACCTGTAATAGTTGCCGCATGGCGACCGGTTTCAACACCATCTCCACCAGCTTCAAGACCAATGAGTCTTACACCGGTGTCTGGAATAAAGGCGTTAAAGATTCCAATCGCATTAGATCCGCCACCAACACAAGCTAAAACTGCATCTGGAAGCTTGCCAGTTAGGGCGAGCATCTGTTCACGCGCTTCTTCTCCAATAATTTTGTGAAAATCTCTGACCATCGTTGGAAAAGGATGTGGTCCGGCGACAGTTCCGAGCATGTAATGCGTATCTGCAACATTAGTTACCCAGTCACGCATCGCTTCATTAATTGCATCTTTGAGTGTGCGCGAACCTGATGTAACTGGAACTACCTGTGCACCTAACAACTTCATTCGTGCAACATTGAGAGCTTGACGTCGAGTGTCCTCCTCCCCCATGTACACAACACAATCAAGACCCATCAGCGCAGCCGCCGTTGCAGATGCAACTCCATGTTGACCCGCACCAGTTTCAGCGATGATGCGTTTCTTGCCCATGCGCTTGGTTAGTAGAGCTTGACCCAAAACATTGTTGATCTTGTGCGAGCCAGTGTGATTGAGATCCTCACGCTTAAGGAAGATTCGAGCTCCGCCTGAATACTCAGAGAATCGCTTAGCCTCTGTGATGATGCTTGGGCGGCCGGTATATGTCTTATGAAGTTCGGCTAGCTCTGCTAAGAATTGTGGATCTTTTTGTGCGGTGTTGTGCGCGATTTCAAGTTCATTGAGAGCGCCGATGAGCGCTTCGGGTACAAAGCGTCCGCCATACTCGCCAAAGTGCCCATCAATGATCATAGTTAAAGCCTACCGAGCAATTGATTGATCGCAACAGATGGAGTTCCTGAGCGCACTAAGGCCTCACCTACCAAGATCGCTGTCGCACCACACCGTTGCGCAAGAGCGACCTCATCATGTGTCGAGATTCCTGACTCTGCTACTCGTGCCATGGTTGAAGGAATCAGTGGAATTAATTCAGAGAAGGCTCGTGTATCTACCTCTAATGTTTTTAAGTTGCGAGAGTTCACGCCAATGATTTCGGGATTGATATCAAGAGCCCGTTCTAATTCATCATGAGTGTGGACTTCTATCAAGGATCTCATACCTAGCTCTCTTGAAAGATGAAAGTAGTCCTCTAATTGATTCTTACTCAGCGCTGCAACAATTAGAAGAACAACATCTGCGCCATGTGCACGGGCTTCATAAAATTGATACTCATCGACCATGAAATCTTTCCGCAGAATAGGAAGATCAATCGCTTTTCTGACAGCATCTAAATCTGACAGTGACCCACCAAAGCGACGCTGCTCAGTTAAAACGCTGACAACATGTGCGCCAGCTTCTTCATACTGCGCCGCTAATCCAGCTGGATCTGAGATTTCAGCTAGTGCCCCCTTACTCGGTGATGATCGTTTAACTTCAGCAATCAATGAGATCTCATCGGAAAGCAAGGAAGGCAGGCAATCACGTACCGCTGGAGCAACTTCAAGTGCCTCTTGCAACTGCGCCAACGGAAGACGGCGAGTGGCCAGATCCTCACGTACACCTTCGATGATTGAATCTAAAACACTCATGACTTTTCTTCCACCGTTGGATCGATGCCATGATCAAGGGCGCTCCACGTATTGAGTTCACGGGGCTTACGCTCATATCTTGATGAGAGATTAAATCTCTTTGAAATAAGCAGGACAAGAGCAAGTACTGCAATCAAGGAAACCACTACCGGAATGAAATCTTTCATGAGGATTGCGCCAATCGATTGGCGGCATGTACCGCGGTTAAAACTGCAGCTGCCTTGTTGCGACACTCTTGATTCTCTGACTCTGGATCAGAGTCTGCAACGACACCTGCACCTGCCTGAACATAAGCGGTTCCGTTATGCAACAACGCGGTTCTAATTGCGATACATGTATCGAGATTGCCTGTGAAATCGATGTAGCCAACTATTCCGCCGTAAACACCACGTCTAGTTGTTTCCAGCTCTTCGATAATCTCCATCGCACGAGGCTTTGGCGCACCTGACAAGGTTCCGGCAGGAAAGACTGAGAAGAGCGCATCAACGGGTGAGGAGTTCTTGGAAAGCTTTCCAATTACAGTGGAGACAATGTGCATTACATGTGAGTAACGCTCGATATGCATGAAATCTACGACTTCGACAGTTCCAGCAGCACAAACGCGCCCTAGATCATTTCTACCAAGATCCACCAGCATTAAATGCTCGGCCCGCTCTTTGGGATCTGCCAACAACTCTTCACCAAGTCGATGATCTTCTTCGGGGTTTGCAGAGCGCTTTCGGGTTCCTGCGATGGGATGAATCATTACATCCTCTTGATTAACTTTAACCAAGGCTTCAGGACTTGAACCAACTATTTCAATTCCATCTGTGAAACGGAAAAGATACATATACGGAGATGGGTTATTGAGTCGAAGCATGCGGTAGACATCAATTGCATCTGCAGTGCATGGCATTGCAAAACGTTGAGAGAGAACTACCTGAAAAGCCTCACCTGCGAGTATCTCCTCTTTAACTTGGGCGATGCTCTTTTTGTAATCCTCTGCAGAGATATTGCCTGCGTAATCAGGGAGTGAAAAATCTGGAATAGCTGCAGCATCACCAGGTAGAGAGATCGCTAAATCTGCTTGCATGCGATCTAATCTTTCAAGGCAGGATGCATACGCCTCATCGATTCGATCATCGCTTCCATCCCAGTTGATTGCATTTGCAATCAGCGTGATGGTTCCATCGCTGTGATCCATTACCGCTAAATCACTTGTGAGCATAAATGAAAGCTCTGGCAGCGGTAGATCCTTTTTTGCTAAAGAAGGAAGCTTTTCTAGTCGACGAACGACGTCATACCCCATGAAGCCAACTAATCCACCAGTAAGTGGTGGCAACCCTTCGATCTTGGGAGATTTCAAATGCGTTGCCGACAATCGCAAGGCTTCTAGTGGATCTATGCTGGTTGGCGCGCCAGCAGGTGCCGTACCCTGCCAATACGCCAAGCCATCCTTTTCGCTTAATGTCGCTTCACTGCGAACTCCGATAAAGGAGTAGCGAGACCAAGCACCGCCATGCTCTGCCGATTCTAGAAGAAATGTATTTGCTCCATTTTTTGCAAGCTTCTTATAGATTCCTAGCGGAGTTTCAGAGTCAGCTAAAAGTTTGCGCGATACAGGTATGACATTTGAAACCTTTGCATAGGCGCGAAACTCTTCTAGGTTCATTGTTTACGATCGCAGATCTAGCGGAGTATGAAAACAGGTGCGCTCTCCTGTGTGGCAAGCCGCTCCAGTTTGAATAACCTGCAAAACCACAGCATCTCCATCGCAATCCAAGGAGATTGATTGCACATCTTGAAAATGGCCAGAGGTCGCACCCTTTACCCAAAGCTCATTTCTGCTGCGTGACCAGTAGGTTGCTTTTCCAGTAGTCAGAGTTAGCTCGAGTGATTGTGCATTCATGTACGCCAGCATTAGCACCTCATTGCTGGTTGAATCCTGAACAATCGCTGGAATCAGGGCATCTGGATCCTTGAGAAGTGCAGCTACCTGCGGATCCAGAGTTGTCATGTGCTTATTCTGCCTTACTGAGTGGGTACGGCGCGCACTGGATAATTGTGCTTACCCAGATAGCTCTTCACATCCCCGATTCGGTGAACTCCGAAGTGAAAGACGCTTGCCGCTAGTAGCGCATCGGCGCCTGCATCAAGGGCTGCTGAAAAATCTTCGAGCGCTCCGGCTCCACCACTGGCAATCAATGGAACCTTTGATACGGCACGCACTGCAGTAATCATTCCGATGTCATATCCGGCACGGGTTCCATCTGCATCCATCGAGTTAAGGAGAATTTCTCCCACACCTAATGCACATGCTTGATCTACCCACGCGAGTGCATCAACGCCAGCACTTTGGCGGCCACCATGAGTTGTTACTTCAAATCCAGAATCAGTGCGTGCACGACGTGCATCTACTGAAAGTACCAATACCTGCGAACCAAATCGGTCTGCAATTTCAGCGATCAATTGTGGGCGCGCCAGTGCTGATGTATTGATCGAAACCTTGTCGGCACCTGCACGCAATAAGCGATCTACATCATCGACACTTCGGATTCCGCCACCAACTGTTAATGGAATAAAAACCTGCTCTGCGGTTCGACGCACAACATCAAGGGTTGTTTCGCGACCTGCCACACTTGCAGAGATATCTAAAAAGGTTAACTCGTCGGCACCTTCTGCGTTGTACAACCGAGCCATTTCTACTGGATCGCCGGCATCGACTAAATCTGTGAAGTTAACACCTTTGACTACTCGCCCATCGGTTACATCGAGGCAGGGAATAATTCGAACCGAGAGCGTCATTTACCGCTGACCTTCAACGCTTCTTGCAAAGTGAACTTGCCGGCATACAAAGCTTTACCAACAATCGCACCTTCAACACCAGTAGATCGCAAAGCAGCAAGGGCTGCGATGTCATCTAATGATGAGATTCCACCACTTGCAATAACTGGCTTTGTTGTTGCAGCGCATACTGATTTTAATAACTCGATATTTGGACCAGCCAAAGTTCCATCCTTAGCGACATCAGTTACGACATATCTGGCGCAACCATCGCGATCTAAACGCTCCAGCGTCTCGAAGAGATCGCCGCCCTCTTTTGTCCAACCGCGAGCCGCCAAGGTATGACCACGGACATCTAACCCAACTGCAATTCGATCACCATGTTCTGCAATTACTCGCGCAGTCCATTCTGGATCTTCAAGTGCTGCCGTTCCTAAATTAACTCGACGACAACCTGTAGCAAGTGCACGTCGCAAGGATTCATCATCGCGAATGCCACCAGAGAGTTCGACCTTGATATCTAGCTTTCCGACTACCTCGGCCAAAAGCGCTGAGTTCTCGCCGCGACCAAAGGCTGCATCTAGATCTACCAGGTGAAGCCATTCAGCACCTGCTGCTTGAAACTCGAGGGCAACATCAAGTGGTGCACCGTAGATGCTTTCCTTTTCTAGCTCGCCTTGTACTAAGCGAACAGCACGACCATCTTTAACATCAACGGCTGGCAGTAGTTCTAAATAACTCATAGCGATCCCACCCAGTTCTTTATCAATGCAAGTCCAGCTGCTCCAGATTTTTCTGGGTGAAATTGTGTTGCGCTGATGTATCCATCTTCAACCGCTGCCAAGAATCTCTCACCGTGCGTACTCCACGCTTGTGTTTTTCCAACGGCAGTCTTAGCCGCATAAGAGTGAACGAAGTAAAAGGACTCTGCTTCTATCCCCTTGAACAAGATTGAGTCAGAGCTGCTTTCTACCGTGTTCCAACCCATGTGCGGCAAAATCGGTGCATCCAACTGTGAAATTGTTCCATCCCATATACCAACACCTGTGTGTGGAGCGCTATCTGCGTGCTCAGTACCGTGGCTAAACAAAATCTGCATACCAATGCAGATTCCTAAGGTTGGTCGTTCCTTTGCTAAACGCTCACGAACAATTGAAGCGCCATTGACAGAATTGAGACCGCTCATACATCTGTCTCTTATACACATCTCCGAGCCCACGAGACAGGCAGAAATCT
>CALMBJ010000210.1 GCA_937860175.1 uncultured Actinomycetes bacterium | reverse complement strand
GAAACGAGTTTCACCCGTGTATGTCTTATGGGGTTCTGCAACACCACATGCTGGTGGTGACATCCAGAATGAACGGTAGTAAGACTTGCGGTAGTAGTAGCAAGTCATACGGAAACCAAGTGGGAAGATCAAAATAATTAGCGCTGGAGATAATGCAAAGTTAAAGATTTGTGAACTTACTGGAGTGAAGTTTGCAATTGTTGCGCCAGGGTCGCAGCTGTCAGATAAACATGGTGAATAGAATGGTGAGATCAGGTGGCTATCTTTTACAAAGTAGTACTTGTTTTCGAAAGCGCGGAAAGTTGCGTAGATAACAAATGAGATTAGAACGCTAAAGGTTAATAGCGGTTCAACCCAATACTTATCTGTACGAAGCGTGCGCTCTTTGATCTTTGCGCGAGTTGGTGAGAAAACACCTGACATTGACGACTCCCCTAGGTTTAAAAATAACTGGGATTAGTGTCCTCTTTTGCCGTAATTGTGGCTAGGCGTAGCTGCGCTTGAGGCGTATGAACTCAACCACAAAGTTCGGGGTGAACCTCGGGCTAAGAAAAATGGCGGAGGGCGTGGGATTTGAACCCACGAAACTTTCGTTTGCCGGTTTTCAAGACCGGTGCACTCGGCCGCTATGCGAGCCCTCCGTGGGAGAGATTACCCGAATATGGCTCAGGCTAAAAATCGGGGTGGGCTTAGGCGGGTAGATCTAAGAGTTGTTCGATCACCTTTGCGACCCCATCGGCTTCACAAGGTTCGGCTACCGCTGTGGCAAAAGTTGGAGCTGCAGGGTGTCCATCTGACATTGCATAGGAACGTCCAGCCCAATCAAGCATTGAGAAATCATTGGGGTTGTCACCAAAGGAGACACAATCATCGGCGGTTAAACCTAAACGCTCGGCCATCATCGCAAGGGTTGCACCCTTTGAAACATTAAAGGCAGAGATTTCAATGAGTGAATCACGTGAAGTTGAGTGTGTGACAGTTACCAGATCATGTAATTCGCGGTGCGCAACTTCAACCATCTCATCTGATGTGAACTCGTGGTTGCTGCATCTTCCCAAAATCTTTAACGCTGGGCGATTAATGACATCTTCAATTTTGTTTGAACCAACATCATCTAAACCAACATCCCACTTTGGAATGTATGCGATCTCGCGGTGGTAGTGATCATTTGATTCAACTGCAAATGACATCTCTGGCATCGCGATTCTCATTCGGCGAACAACCTCTAGTTGATCTTCAACTGAGATCATCCACTCCTCTAAAACCTTGTCATTCATTAAGTCATACAACATTGCACCGTTACAGCAAATAGCTTCGCCGAAACCAAAGGCTTCGCGGATTTCACCCATCCAACGCGGAGGGCGACCAGTTACAAAGAAAACATGCACACCCATATCTTTTGCACGGGTAAAGACATCAACTGTTCTCTGTGAAATTACACCTTTATGAGAAACAATGGTGCCATCAAGATCTGTTGCAATTAACTTAGGGCGCTTACTCACACCAACTCAAATCTTTTTGTTCCTAAGAATGGTTGTAGCGCTGCAGGAACATTGACTGAACCATCAGCGTTTTGGTGGTTTTCCAGAATCGCAACAATCATGCGTGGAATCGCAACTAATGTGCCGTTAAGTGTTGCAACCGCCTTGGTTCCATCTGCATCTTTAAAGCGAATATTTAAACGACGGGCCTGGAATTCGGTGCAGTTAGAGGTACTTGTAACCTCGCGGTACGCCTCTTGCGTAGGAATCCACGCCTCAATATCAAACTTACGGTTTGCGCTAGAGCCCAGATCTCCTGATGCCACATCAATTACTCGGTATGGAATCTCCATTGCATTGAGGAAATCCTTCTCCCATTGCAGTAAACGCTTGTGCTCTTCCTTTGCCTGATCTGGATGGCAGAAAGAGAACATCTCAACCTTGTCGAATTGGTGCACTCGAATAATTCCGCGAGTGTCCTTTCCGTATGTTCCAGCTTCGCGACGAAAACATGATGAGTAGCCGGCGTAACGCATTGGAAGTTTGTCCGCTGATAAAACCTCATCCATATGCATCGCAGCTAATGGAACCTCTGAGGTACCAACAAGATAAACATCATCCTTTTCAAGATGGTAAACATTTTCTGCAGCTTGTCCAAGGAAACCTGTTCCCTCCATTGCCGCAGGGTTTACAAGTACTGGTGGAATCACTGGAGTAAATCCTGCTTTTAGCGCAGATGAAATTGCGTAGTTAACGAGTGCGAACTCAAGCATCGCACCAACACCTGTTAGGTAGTAAGAACGAGAACCTGCAACCTTTGCACCGCGCTCGGTATCAATTGCACCAAGCAGCTTTCCGAGTTCAACATGGTCTTTTGGTTGGAAATCAAAGGAGCGTGGTGTTCCAACATGTTCAATAACAACAAAATCTGCTTCTCCACCAATTGGTGCATCGGGATCTAAAATATTTGAAAGCTGCATAATCAACTGCTTGCTTTCCTCTTCAACCTCTGCGCGCTTTGAATCAGCCTCTTTTACCTTTGTTGCTAACTCTTTAGCGTTCTCAAGTAATGCAGCCTTTTCATCACCTTTTGCAGCTCCAACAGACTTTGACAAGATATTTTGTTCGGCACGTAATGTTTCAAACTTTTCAATTGCTGCGCGACGAATCTCATCGATTGCAATTACCTTGTCAACGATTGATGCATCCTCGCCGCGACCCTTTTGTGATGCGCGAACCGCATCGGGGTTTTCACGTAGGTACTTGATATCAATCATTTACTTGCCTTTTCTCGTGGGTATGAGCCAAGGAATCGAATGTCTTCGCAGATCGCTCGAAGGCTTTCTACTGCCTCCTTCACCGATGTATCTGCGATGTGACCCTCAGCATCAATAATGAAATGGTAGTGGCCAAGTTCCAAACCAGTTGGACGTGATTGAATAAAAGTTAGGTTTACATCGCGCTTTGCGAACTCAGTCAAGATATCTAGCAAGGCACCTGCGTGATCGATACCGATGAATACCGCAAGAGATGTTCGGTCCCACCCGGTGTTCTTAGGAATAGTGCCTGGCTTTGAAACCAAAATGAATCGGGTAATCGCTCCCACATTGTCACCAATGTTGTCAGCAATAACTCGTAAGCCGTAGTGAGCGGCAGCTACGGGCGCTGCAATCGCTGCATCAAACTCGCCACGAGAGATCGCCTCGGCTGCTGCTGCAGTTGATGCGGTTGCGATTAATTCGGCATCTGGATAATTAGTAGCAACATAGTTGCGGCACTGTGCCTCTGCATGTGGATGTGTAGCGATGCGCAAGATTTCCTTGTCATCACCTTTAATCATTAAGGCAAAGGAAACCGGCAAGGTTACTTCGCCAACAATTGTTAATGGTTCTCCGGTTGCAAGCTCATCAAGTGTGCGCGCAACAACACCTTCGACCGAGTTTTCAATTGGAACTAAAGCAAAATGAGCTTTACCCAAACGAACCGCATCAAGTGCTGCGGTGACATTTGCATAAGGCATTAGGCGATCATTAGAAGAAGTGATCTTTTTAAGAGCCGCCTCTGTAAATGTTCCCTTGGGACCGAGATAGGCGTATGTACTCACTTGCTAATGATACCCGAGCACCGACCTTGCATATGACGGGGTATTTGTAATCAGTACATCGACACCTTTACTGGCGCAAAAGCGCATATCGTGAGCATCATCGACCGTCCATACAAAGAGTTTGCGCTCATCTCGAGATAGTTCAGGTTTTTCACGAAGAGTTGTAATGCCAGGACCAATTGCTTGTGCAGAGGTAAATCGACGCATTAATCCACCAAACCGCTTATCCAATAACGCAACTGTTTTTTGCTGTGGTGAAATCAATCGCACCTTTTCTAATGCAAGCCAGGAAAAGGACATGATGTAAATATCTGCGACAGCTTTCTCTTGAGCTAAAAGAGTTAGTACCGCTTTTTCAACAGCGCTTCCGGTTGGAACTGGGTGTTTAGTTTCAATCGCTAACTCTTTCTTGTTATCCCGCGCCAGAATCAATAGCTCTTCTAATGTCATCGCCTCGGGGTATATATCTTTAATCTCAGAAAGTGTTGAGTTTGCGATTAGCGCTGAATCACCGCAGATCCGCTGCATATCTGCGTCATGCCACAACACCAATTGGTTGTCCTTGGTAATCCGCACATCACATTCAAAACCATCGGCCCCATCATCGATGGCGGCTTTGTAGGCAGCCATTGTTAACTCTGGGTGGTGCATCGAGGATCCGCGGTGGGCGTAAATCTTCACCTTTGAAGGTTACACCGTTACTCTTAGAACTATGAGTGCACACTTCTTTGAAACATCTGCGCGCTCTGCTATTGGTTTAGTACGTCAAGGCAATGAGGACTCTGGCTTTGTTTCTCCTCAGTTAATCGCCGTTGCCGATGGCATGGGTGGTCATGCAGCTGGTGAGGTTGCATCACGTATCGCCGTTGAAGTTTTGAAATCACTTACTCCAGCATTGATATCTTTAGAGATAGATGAGGATTCAGTTGAAGATCTTTTGATGCACTCACTTCACAGTATTGATGCAGAGATTTCATTGGTTACTGATGAAGAGATTGAAAAACGTGGAATGGGAACAACCCTGACCGCTTTGTTGATTCGAGATCAGTACATCTCGCTGCTCCATGTTGGAGATTCGAGGTGTTATCGCCTACGTGGAAACACCTTGGAACAGTTAAGTAATGACCACACAGTTATTCAGGAGCTGCTTGATCAAGGTGCAATCTCGGAGGCAGAGGCGGCAGATCATCCGCAACGTTCGATGTTGACCCAGGCGCTTCGCGGAGATGGGGATGTAACTCCAGTTTTGCAGATGTATGAGATTAAAAAGGGCGATCGCTACCTGCTGTGTTCTGATGGTTTGTCAGGGGTTTTAACGGAGAAAGAGATAAAGATCGGCTTAAAGAAATCTGATAAAGATGATGCGGTTAAGTTTTTAGTTGATGCAACCTATGTAAACGGTGCACCTGATAATGTCACGGTACTTATCGCCGATGTTTCAGATTCAATAATTACAACAACCTCAATGTTAGGAGCGGCACATGATTAATTCGCTCCTTGGTGGTCGTTACAAATTAGGCGAGATGATCGGCACTGGTGGAATGGCCGATGTTTACATCGCCGAAGACACACGCCTTGCACGACAGGTTGCAGTTAAGGTTTTGCGAAGTGATTTAGCCCGCGATCCATCCTTTGTTGCACGTTTTCGCAAAGAGGCGTTAGCAGCTGCTGCCTTAAATCACCCCGGAATTGTTGCGGTTTACGATTCAGGTGAAGAGCCTGCGCCATACATTGTTATGGAGTTGATTTCAGGACATACCCTTCGCGAATTAATTCATAAGGGTGATCGCGTTCCTTTAAAGCGTGCTCTTGAAATTGGCGAAGGAATTCTCGCTGCACTTGAGTACTCGCATCAAAGCGGAATTGTTCACCGCGATATCAAACCTGCAAACATCATGATTACCGACAATGGTGATGTAAAGGTGATGGATTTTGGAATTGCTCGCGCTTTAGCTGATTTAGGTGCAACCCTTACAAGCACCTGGAATGTGGTTGGAACTGCGCAGTACCTTTCACCTGAACAAGCTTTGGGTGAGGTTGCTGATCTGCGCAGCGATATCTACTCAACTGGATGTTTGTTGTATGAAATCTTGACCGGTAAACCACCATTTACCGGCGAGACACCGGTATCAATCGCATACCAACATGTTTCAGGTGTTTTAACACCTCCGAGTTCAATTGTTCCTGAACTTCCGGCCGGTATCGACACCTTGCTAACCGTTGCATTGGCTAAGAACCCTGATGATCGTTATCAATCTGCAGGGTTAATGCTTGATGATTTGTACAAGATAAAAACTGGTGAGGTTTTAACTACCAAGATTGCAAAGAAGCCGGTTTCTCGACGCAAGGTATTAATTGGCACTATTAGCGGAATGGCCGCCCTTGGAGTGCTGATTGCAGGGGTTTTCCTTGCT
>CALMBJ010000209.1 GCA_937860175.1 uncultured Actinomycetes bacterium | reverse complement strand
ATCAGAGGCGTAAACCGGTCAATGGCCTTCACCATTGCAGGTGATCTCTTGACCCTTTGCTGTAACTGTAACTTCGGCCTTTGTCGTAATGCTTTGATCTGCTGCGCGCTCGACAGATGTGACCCAATGATTAATTGTGAAAAATGATGGTCGCTTGCCAGCGATCTCTTCATGGACCAATAATTCAAAGGAAGCATCAGCTGCTTCAAAGGTAAAGCCGCGAGACTCCATCTCTTTTACTCGATCTACGATGCGACCAATTAGTTCTTTATCGCCACCAAGATCAACACCGAGCTCTTGTGACTTAAGTTCAATAGATGCACGTCCAGCCATATCTGAAACAAGCATTCGCATATCGTTTCCGACAGATGAAGGATCTTCATGCTGATACAAAGATGGATCTACCTTGATTGCACTTGCATGTAAACCTGCCTTATGAGCAAATGCTGACACACCCACATATGGTTGACGGCTACTAGGTGCCACATTTGTTACCTCGGCAACTGCATGTGAAATTCTAAACGCCTCTTGCAGAGCGTTAGGAGGAAGAACTAACTGCTTCTTCTTAAGCTCTAGGTTTGCAATGATTGTGACAAGGTCGGCGTTACCGGTGCGCTCACCGTAGCCATTGAGAGTTCCCTGAACATGTGTTGCACCTGCAGCAACAGCTGCCATGGAGTTTGCAACCGCACATCCTGTGTCATTGTGGCAATGAATACCCAAGCGGGCAGAGCTTGCAGTCAAAACATCATGAACAACCTGGGATAACTCATCAGGCAACATTCCGCCGTTGGTATCGCACAAAGCAATTACATCTGCACCGGCTTCTGCCGCTACTCGCACAACCTCAAGTGCGTATGCACGATTACTGCGGTATCCATCGAAGAAGTGTTCTGCATCTAGAAAAACTCGCTGACCTTCTTGACGTAAGTGTGTTACCGAATCACGAATCATGGCAAGGTTTTCATCTAAAGATGTCTTCAGGGCAAGATCAACATGGCGATCAAAGGCTTTTGCAACAAGGGTAACTGCGGGAGCGCCACTGTCGCGAAGGGCCAGAAGCAAAACATCATCGGCGGCTTTTGCGTTGGGACGACGGGTTGCACCAAAGGCTACAAAGGTTGCGTTCTTGAGCTTTAACTCTTTTCTAGCAAGAGCAAAGAATTCGGTGTCCTTTGGATTTGCTCCTGGCCAGCCACCTTCAATGAACCCAACACCCAAATCATCAAGATGGCGCGCAATGTTCATCTTGTCATGAACAGAGAGATTTAAACCCTCTTGTTGAGCTCCATCGCGAAGCGTTGTGTCGTAGATATGAAAAGAGTCATTAACTGGCATTACTTAACCGCACTCATCCAGTTGTGCTTATCTGCAATGGTGCCGTGTTGAATTCCTAATAAGTGATTGCGGATCTGCATTGTGATTGTTCCTGGCTGACCATCTCCTGTAACCCAGGTACCCATCGCACTCTTTGCCTGACCTACAGGAGAAACAACAGCAGCAGTTCCACAGGCAAAAATTTCAGTGATTTCTCCTGATGTAACGCCATCACGCCAATCGTCGACAGAGAGCATCACCTCATCCACCTTGTATCCAAGATCTGCTGCAACTGACAAAATTGAATCGCGAGTAATACCTGGCAAAAGAGTTCCTGTTAACTTTGGAGTAATAACGGTTGCATCAGCACCTTTTCCCTTTACAAAGTAAAGGTTCATGCCACCCATCTCCTCAACCCACTTGCGCTCTTTTGCATCGATCCACACAACCTGATCGCAACCCTCTTTAGCTGCAGCCTTTTGGGCAACTAACGATGCTGCGTAGTTTCCACCGCACTTTGCCTCACCTGTTCCACCTTGAACAGCGCGCACATACTCAGTTGAAATCCAAACCGAGACAGCCTTTGATGGATCAAAGTAAGCACCTGCAGGCGTTGCAATAAGAAGGTATGTGGCTTTATTAGTCGGACGAACACCCAATCCGACCTCAGTTGCGATCATAAATGGGCGGATGTAGAGCGACTCTCCTACTTTGCTCGGAACCCAACCACCATCTTGAGCAACAAGTGCTTCAACGGTTTCCATGAATAGCTCAACCGGCATTTCAGGAAGTGCTAAACGTCGTGCAGAGTTAATAAATCTTTGTGCATTTGCAGTTGGGCGAAACAATGCAACAGAACCATCAGGCTGGCGATAGGCCTTCATGCCTTCGAAAATCTCTTGTCCATAATGAAAAACCGCAGTTGCAGGATCCAATGAGATTGGACCATATGGCATTAAATGGGGCTCTCCCCAACCATCTTTTTCACTCCACTCGCACATCACCATGTGATCGGTGTAGTACTTACCAAAACCACCTTCAGCAACTAGCGCATCGCGTGTAGCTACATCTTTAGCGTTGGGATTGAGAGTGATCTTCATGATTACAGTGCGCTAGCTAGCGCATCTCCTACCTCTGTCGTGCTTCTCTTCTTATCACCACGTGCCAAAAGATCTGCCGCAACCACCTTTTCAACGTCGCGTGCAGCATCGATGAACCCCAAGTGATCGAGCATCATCGCAACTGACATCACCGTCGCTGTTGGATCAGCTAAATTCTTTCCGGCAATATCTGGTGCTGAGCCATGGACAGGTTCAAACATTGATGGGAATTTTCCAGTTGGGTTGATGTTTCCAGAGGCTGCAAGACCAATGCCTCCACAGATCGCTGCGGCAATATCGGTAAGGATGTCGCCAAACAAGTTATCTGTAACTACAACATCAAATCGCTCTGGGTTTGTAACAAAGAACATCGATGCAGCATCCACGTGTAGGTAATCAGTAGTAACTGCTGGATACTCTTTAGCGACCTCGTTGAAGGTGCGAGTCCACAAGCCACCAGCACGTGTTAACACATTGTTTTTATGCACCAAAGTTAACTTCTTACGATCGCGCTTTGAAGCACGCTCAAAGGCATCACGAATTACACGCTCTGCGCCACGTCGGGTATTGAGGCTTTCCTCTGTTGCGATCTCTGCATCTGTACCTTCTGCAAGAACTCCACCAGCACCAACGTATGGACCTTCAGTTCCCTCACGAACAACTACAAAATCAATTGGAGCTTTGGTTGCAAGCGGCCCAGTTACACCCGGCATTAATCGCGCTGGACGCAAGTTAATGTAGTGATCAAAGGCAAAACGAAGCTTCAGCAATAAGCCACGCTCGAGTACTCCGCTTGGAACAGTTGGGTCACCAACTGCGCCCAGCAAGATGACATCAGCCTTTGCTAGCTCTGCCAATGTTGCATCGGGCAATACTTCACCTGTGCGATGCCAGAAGGCCGCGCCAAGATCGTATGAGGTTTTCTTAAACTCAACCTCGTACTTTTTTGCAACAACATCGAGAACCTTGAGGCCTTCACCAACTACCTCAGGGCCGATTCCGTCACCGGCAATTACAGCTAAATTAATTGTTCTCATTACCCCACCAAAGATACAGAGCGAACTAATTCTGCTCCAGTTTCCTTCTTTACCGATGTAATGAGCTCATCATTAACTGGTGAATCAACAGTAAGAGCCATCAAAGCATTTCCGCCTGCAGAGCTACGTGCTACCTGCATACCTGCAATGTTGATGCCTGCTTTTCCGAGTGCATTACCAACAATTCCAACTACACCTGGCTTGTCTGAATAACGAAGGAACAAAAGATTTTCAGTTGGTGGAAGATCTAGATCAAAGGAATCGATCGCAGTAATCTTTTCAGTCTTGCGAATTCCCATCAAAGTTCCATCAACTGTGACAATCTTTCCATCAGCAATTGCCGCACGAAGTGTGATCATGCTGCGGTATTCGTGACTCTCAGGATCTGTTGTTACAGATGAGGTAACTCCACGCTCTGCAGCAAGTGCTGGAGCATTTACATATGTGACATCAAGCAATCCGCAGCCAAGAAGTGCGCCCTTAAGCGCACTCGTTGCAAGAATTGATGAGTCATACTCTGAAATCTCACCTTTAACGGTGAGATCCATGCTTACTGGGGCCTCACCTGCAATCGCTGTTGCAATCTGTGCCATCTTTTCAACCAATGGAAGGCTTGGACGAATCTCTTCATGAATCGCTCCACCCTTTACATTGACCGCATCTGGAACTAACTCTCCGGCTAGTGCTTTACGCACTGAAACAGCAACGGCGATTCCAGCACGCTCTTGAGCCTCATCTGTTGATGCTCCCAAGTGTGGTGTTGCAACAACTTGATCCAAGGTGAAAAGCGGTGAATCTGTACAAGGCTCTGTTGAAAACACATCAAGTCCCGCACCTGCAACGCGGCCTTCGGTGATTGCATCAAACAGTGCTGCCTCATCAAGCACGCCACCACGTGCGGCGTTAATGATTCGAACAGTTGGCTTAACCTTCTTGAGCGCTTCTACACCAATTAAGTTTGCTGTTTCCTTAGTTTTTGGAAGGTGGATCGTGATGAAATCTGAAACCTTAAGCAGTTCATCAAGTTCAACCAAACGAACTCCAAGTTGGGCGGCACGTGCTGGTTGTAGATATGGATCGTAAGCAACGACATCCATGCCAAAGGCCTGCATACGGTGTGCCACCAATTGACCAATTCGACCAAAGCCAACGATTCCGAGAGTTTTTTCAAAGATCTCAGCACCTGTGTACTTTGAGCGAGCCCATTTTCCGTTACGTAATGCAGCGTGAGCTGGTGAAACAAAGCGAGCAGATGCCATCAGTAATGCGATTGCAAGCTCTGCCGCTGAAACAATGTTTGATGTTGGTGCATTAACAACCATGACACCAGCAGCTGTTGCTGCAGGAATATCAACATTGTCTAGTCCAACACCTGCACGTGCAATTACCTTCAAACCCTTTGCTGCTGCGATCGCCTCTGCATCCATTTTGGTTGCAGAGCGAATCAAAACCGCATCGACACCCTTAGCTAAAGCTGCAAGAAGCTCTGCACGGTTTGCACCATCGCAGTTCACAACTTCAAAATCAGGGCCAAGAGCTTCAAGTGTTGCAGGGCTGAGCTCTTCAGCGATTAAAACAATAGGTTTAGCCACGCGCTGCGCTGCCTTCCTTGTAATCGTCACCCTTTGACTGCTTCATCCATGAAAACATCTTGCGAAGTTCACGGCCAACAGCTTCGATTGGGTGGGTCTCACCCTTAGTGCGTAGCGCCTTAAATTCAACTCCGCCAGCCTCTTGATCATCGATGAAGCGCTTTGCAAATGCTCCGCTTTGGATATCTGCAAGAACAGCCTTCATGTTCTCCTTAACGCGTGGATCGATAACACGTGGGCCTGATACATAATCTCCGAACTCAGCGGTGTCAGAAACTGACCAGCGCTGCTTTGCAATTCCACCTTCGTACATCAAATCAACAATCAACTTGAGTTCATGCAGGCACTCAAAATATGCAACTTCAGGTTGGTATCCAGCCTCAGTTAGTGTTTCAAAACCATACATAACCAACTGTGATGCACCACCGCAAAGAACTGATTGCTCACCAAATAGATCTGTTTCAGTCTCTTCGGTAAATGTTGTCAGAATTCCACCTGCGCGAAGTCCACCGATCGCCTTTGCATATGAAAGTGTTAATGGCCATGCATTGCCTGTTGAATCCTGCTCTACCGCAACAATTACTGGAACTCCGCGACCCGCTGCGTATTCACGACGCACAAGGTGTCCTGGACCCTTAGGTGCAACCATGCAGACATCAACTGATGCAGATGGCTTGATGTAACCAAAACGAATATTGAAACCATGCCCGAAGAACAGCGCATCGCCATCTTTGAGGTTTGGCAAGATTGACTCTGTGTAGATGTGGCGCTGCAAGTGATCTGGCGCCAAGATCATGATGACAGTTGATTCCTTAACAGCTTCAGCAACGCTCACGACACGAAGGCCTTCAGCCTCGGCCTTTGCGCGTGATGGTGAGCCATCCTTTAATCCAACTCGAACATCGACACCGCTATCACGCAGGTTGAGTGCGTGTGCATGTCCTTGTGAGCCGTAACCGATGATCGCGACTTTGCGACCCTGGATGATTGATAGATCAGCATCCTCTTCGTGATACATCGTTGCTGCCACGGTATTTCTCCATTCGCCTTTTATGTTGAGTTGTTACTAGTTTTGGTAATCAGCCTGACCGCTGTCTGCGGTAGGAATACTTTGAGTGCTAAGGGTACGGTCTGCCAGCGAACCGCTGCCACGTTCAAGGGCCACCAAGCCTGATTGAGCCAGTTCGCGGATGCCAAATCGCTCTAAAGCGTTGAGCAAATCACTGATTTTGGCCGCATCCCCGGTTGCTTCAATGGTCAGAGATTGCGGATCTTCATCAACAATTGTTGCGCCGTAAGTTTCGATAACGGCATCAACATCAAAACGATTCTTTGAGGTCGCCGAAATCTTGACCAATAAAAGCTCGGCCTGTACAGAATCTTCTAGCTTTAATTCTGCGATGTGAATTACGTTGACCAACTTATCGAGTTGTCGAATCACTTGCTCAAGTGAGTGTCCTTCTACGCTAATAACAATTGTCATACGTGAGATATGCGGGTTTTCTGTTGGGCCAACAGCCAAGGAATCAATGTTGTATGCGCGACGAGAAAACAACCCTGCTACACGTGCAAGCACACCTGGTGAGTTTTCGACTAAAACTGAAAGTGTATGAGTACTCATTACAGCTCCTGTGAATCCCAGTCAGGCGCTAATTCACGCGCGATTTTAATATCATCATTTGAGGTACCTGCTGCAACCATTGGCCACACCATCGCATCTCTAAAGACTCGGAAATCAACAACAACTGGTTGATCATTGATTGAGTTTGCTAGTTTGATGATGGCATCTACATCTTCAGGGCGATCGCAGGTTAATCCGACACATCCCATGGCATCTGCTAGTTTTACAAAATCAGGAACACGCTTTGACTCTAAATTTGTATTTGAATAACGACCCTCGTAGAACAAAGTTTGCCATTGGCGCACCATTCCGAGAGATTCATTGTTAATGATTGCAACCTTGATTGGAATGTTGTTTAGTGCGCAGGTCACTAACTCTTGATTTGTCATCTGGAAGCAGCCATCACCATCGATCGCCCAAACAGTTGTGTCGGGTGCGCCAACCTTTGCACCCATTGCAGCAGGGACTGCGTAACCCATCGTTCCAAGACCGCCAGAGTTAAGCCAAGTGCGAGGATTTTCATACTTCACAAATTGAGCTGCCCACATTTGATGTTGACCGACGCCAGCGACATAAATTGCCTCAGGCCCTGTAAGCGCACTAATTCTTTCAATTACATATTGTGGAGATAGCGAACCATCTTTTGGCTTGTCGTAACCCAAAGGATATGTTGCACGCAACTTGTTCATAGCAGCTAGCCATGGAGCGATATCGGTGTGAGCCTTGGCAAACTCCGCCTTTACTGCAGGAATAAGTGCAGCAATAGTGTGCTTAAGGTCGCCCACAACAGGAACATCAGCAAATCGATTCTTTCCGATTTCAGCTGGATCTATATCTGCGTGGATCACCTTTGCATTTACAGCAAAGGTTGAAAGCTTTCCGGTGACACGATCATCAAAGCGCGCACCCAATGTAATAAGAAGGTCCGCCTTTTGCAGCGCTGTTACAGCTCCAACGGTTCCGTGCATTCCGGGCATTCCAAAGTGTTGTGGGTGGCTGTCAGGGAACGCTCCCAGCGCCATCAAAGTTGTAACAACAGGAGCACCGACTAATTCAGCAAGTTGCATTAGCTCTTTAGAGGCGTTGGACTTTATGACACCGCCACCGACATAAAAAACAGGCTTGGCAGATTGC
>CALMBJ010000208.1 GCA_937860175.1 uncultured Actinomycetes bacterium | reverse complement strand
AAGGTAAGCACCTGTAAACGCTAGTGCTCCAGTAATTGAAAACTCATACATGTTTCCCCATGGCACTCGACCAGCAGAGATTCCACGTGCAACTACACCAGCGAACAAAAGTAAGAAGCCAAGAATCATCATCGCTGTTGCAATGCGAGCAATCTTCTCGGTGCGCTTGTAATCCAGAGTTGCCTTCTTATCAGTCGGCACCTTTACCGCCCATGCGGTTTCAATTAAGTGAGCAATAAAGGAGATTGCATAGACAGCCATCGCCGAATACACCAAGTAATTTGATGCATAAGCCCATGAACGTGACATCTACTTCTCTCCCTTTAACATCTTTACAAAACCTTGCATTTCAATATCTAACCCAGGCGCTGCATTCTTTGCTAATCCTGCAACTTCGATCTCATCGCCTACGCGAATCCAAATTCGTCGTCTGCGTGTAAACAATGAAGCTAACAACCCGAGGATGGCAACAATACCTCCAAGTAATGCAAGATGCTTTCCGGGATCTGCCACAAAGTTCAGGTTTACCCATTGCACATAACCTTCAAAGGTGATCGATCCACCTTGATATACAAAGCTTTCACCTGGCTTTAAGCCTTTTAGGCCAATCTGCGTCATATCTGTTGTATCAATTCGATAAACAGATTGAGGAATTCCTGAGTCCAAACCTAAATCACCGCTCCACACAGAAAGCAATAACCGAGGGTTAAGTGCCTTAGGAAATGCACTAGCTCCACCATTTGCTCCATCGCGAACATAAGTTGGAAGAAAAGATCCCAAGAAACCAATCTGTGGATCAGCATCAGGAACTTTAATTGCACCTATTGAACGAAGGTTTGCATCTTGCGGCAAGAAGGTTACTGGGCCTTGGAATGCAACATCACCTTTGGAGTCTCTTACTGTGACAACTGGTGCATATCCATTTGCTTGCAAATAAACACGAGTTGATCCGATTGTCATTGGATCATTCACCTTGATGGTTTTCTTCTCGATCGTTGTTGAACCATCTCGAAGCAAGGAGACATCGAGTGTGTAATCTTCAGGGGCGCTCGTTTGGACGTTGTACTCGGCAACAAACTTGTCTGCAGTTAACATGAAGGCCGGAATGTTTGAATCCCGATACAACTTTCCGTATGTCAATGTGTCATAACTTGTTGCGGTATTAACAAATCTTTCACCAACATTAATGATTGCTTCTCCACGCATTCCAAACAACGAGCTAAAGCTGATACCTAGCAGAATCAAAATAAGTGCTAAGTGAAAGAGCAGGTTTCCGGTCTCACGGGTAAAGCCCTTCTCGGCAGAGATTGAACCTTCTGATTCCAGAACTCTAAAGCGATTTGATTTAAACCAGGCGCGTGCAAGCTCAATTTCATTTCCTTGTGCGCTCCAACTCTGGTGGTGCTCCAATCGAGAGAGATTCTTAGGTGTCGCCGGAGGCAGCGCGCGAGCCGCCTTGAAATGCTCAAAGGTGCGAGGCAAGACGCAACCAATTAGTGAGATGAAAAGCAGAATGTAGATAGCGCTAAACCATGGTGAGCCGTAGACATCAAATAGGTAGAAGCGATCCATCCAGCGAGCTTGTTCTGGAGAAACCTTAAAATACTGCGCTACATCTAGCGGGGCTTGAGTTCGCTGCGGGACTAGCGAACCTGGGATAGCTGCTATTCCAACTAACAAAAGAAGAATGAGGGCGGTTCTCATACTTGTTAACTGTCGCCATGCGTAGCGAAGCAAGCCAACGCTATCTAGTTCAGGGATTTGGGTTTGTTGACTCATTAGATCACCGGAATAAAGTCAGAGATAAGTGATCGCATTGAGTTCATGATCTGACTCCAGAAGCCAAGAACCTGCAGTAGACCAAGGGTGATCAGGAAGACTCCACCAATTTTGGAGATCAAATCTCCACGACGATAGATAAGTGAGCGAAGCTTTGCCGATTTATCCATTGATAATCCGGAAAGGATGAATGGCAAACCTAAACCTAAGCAGTAACCAAGTGAAAGAATCGCGCCTCGCACAGCGCTTGACTCTTGGAAAGCCAAAGTTTGTACAGCTGCAAGTGCCGGACCAATGCATGGAGTCCAACCAATACCGAAAAGTATTCCAAGCATTGGTGCACCAAGTAAGCCACCAGTGGTGCGCATCTTTGGACGAATTGTTGGAGAAAATGGAAAGCGTCCATAGAAGACAAAACCTAAAAATATTGTAAGTATTCCAAGAATTCGGCTGATCAGCTCTTCATTTGCTGAAAGCTGATTTCCTAAACCACCAAATACCGCTCCGTATGAAATGAATACCAAGCTGAATCCCAAAACAAACAAGATCGATCCGAGAAGAACTTTTCCGCGGCTTGCCGAGAACCCTGCAGCAAAGGATAGGTACCCAGGAACAAGAGGTAATACACACGGTGAAAGAAATGAAATCACACCTGCGATAAATGCAAAGGGAAAGGCGGTGAGTACAAACCCTGAAAAAATCTGATCAACAAAGAAATCTCTCATTCTGCAGATACCTTTTCAATCAATTCTGTAAGTGAAGCGACGGTGACTACGCCAGAAATACGAGCAGCCACACGCCCAGTTTTATCCAAAATCACCGTGGTAGGTATCGCATTGGCGGGTAAAGAGCCCTTAAAACCTAAAAGAATTGAGTCATCAATGAGGGTTGGGTATGGAATTTTAAATCTGCGTTCAAATGCTTCAGCGTTTGCTGGGTTATCTCGAGTCAAAATTCCGATAAATGCAACTTCGGGGTACTGACTAGCCAACGCAACTAGCGTTGGAGCTTCTGCGCGGCAAGGTGAACACCACGATGCCCAAACATTAACGACTGCAACCCTGTCCTTCTCGTAGGTGTAATTGACACCCTTCAAAGTCATTCCAGTTATTGCAGGTGCAATCTTTCGATCTGAGGCCTTGATGTAGGTTGTTGATCCATCGCCTGATACAAAACTCTCTTCAGAGGTAGTGCTTCCCCCGCCGCCGCACGCGGTTAATGCAAGTGCAAGCACAATAAAGGCGAGGAGTTTTTTCATTACTTCTTCTCTGGCAGCAAGTGACGAGCAGGTTCGGAGTATGTGAGTCCTGAAATCATTCCTTCATCATCAAAGTGAACGCTTGTTACCGATGCTAAAGAACATTCGCGTTTGCGTGGATCATGCAGAAGACGACGGTTTTCAATTGCACTTCTTAAAATCCAAATCGGTAATTGATGAGATACACAAATCGCATCCTTACCTTTGGCTGCTTCGCGTGCTGCAAAGATCGCTGCAAGCATGCGGTTGATCTGCTCCTCGTATGGCTCGCCCCATGACGGCTTCCATGGATTCCACAAATGTTTCCAAGCAGCCGGATGACGCAAAACTCCATCGCCAACACCAAAGGGTTTTCCTTCAAAAATGTTTGCAGCTTCGATCAATCGGTCATCAGTTGTAATTGCAATCTTGTGTGCGGCTGCAATAGGTGCAGCGGTTTCTTGAGCTCGCTGTAGGGGTGAGACATGAAGTGCTCCGAGATCTAAACTCTTGGACCAATCGCCAATTGTTGTTGCCATCTCTTGCCCACGCTCAGATAGTCTCCAACCAGGCTGGCGTCCATACAAAATCTTCTCGGGATTGTGGACTTCTCCATGGCGAACTACATGCACCGTTGAACTCATTGGTAAAGCATAAAGCGTCTCTAATGCTCTTCTCTCGCTAAGGTAGTGACATGGCACTCACAAGCAAACGGGCTGCCTTCTTTGATGTCGATAACACGCTTATCCGAGGTTCGGTTATTTACTTCTTGGGCCGAGGTATGTACCAGCGTGGTTACTTCACCAAGAAGGATGTTTCTCGATTTGTATTGGCCAACCTGAGATTTCGCTTAACGGGTAAGGAAAACACCGAAGAGATCCAGAGATTCCAAAATGCAGCAACGGATTTCATTGGTGGCCACAACGTCAAAGATATCGAAGCGATTGCTCAGGAAATTTATGATGAGTTTGTATCTCCCGCAATGTGGCAGGGAACAATTGATATCGCACAATCTTTAGTAGCCGATGGCATAGAAGTTTACTTAGTAACAGCTGCTCCAGAAGATATGGCTGTCTTAATTGCAAAGCGATTGGGTTTGACTGGCGCACTTGGCAGTAAGGCTGAGATTAAAAACGGCACGTATACGGGCGGAATGGTTGGAGCTTTGTTACACGGAAAAGAAAAAGCGGTTGCCGTATCCGCACTTGCACAGGAAAAAGGTTTTGACTTACAGGAGTGCTTTGCATTTTCAGATAGCAATAACGATTTGCCACTCTTGCAATGTGTTGGTCATCCATCGGCAATCAACCCCGATGCGCTTTTAACTTTACGTGCGATGGCCGAAGGTTGGCCGATTCATGATTTCCGTAGGGCTCGTTTCATAGGTAAGGCGATCTCACCAATAGTTGTTCGTCTGGCAGCCCTTGGAACCTGGCTTACCCCGCGTAAACGAAGAGGCTGATTAACAAGAAGATCCGATATGCCAGTAATGTAGGCAAGTTATGGAAATGCGCTCCTTCTCCGACTACCTACGTAGTGTTGATGATGCTGCCTTCTTAAATCTATTCATCGCGCGTCCTGATCTCATAACTCCAGTTCCCTCTGACATCGCATCTCTTGCGGTGCGCGCATGTTCTGCTCCAAGCCTTGCGCGAGCAATCGATTCGCTCAATCAGTGGCAGTACCAAGTGCTAGAGGCTGCTGCTTCAGTAAATGAGCCATTCACAGAGAAACAGGTTGTAGCTCTTACCGAAAAAGAGGCTAAAGCAGCTTTGGCGCACTTAATAATGATTGGTTTGATCTATCCATCAGATGATGGAATGCGGCTTCCCACACAACTGCGCGAAGTAATTGGAGTAGAGCCAGCAGGTTTAGGACCTGCCTCAATGGCAAAGTTGAAGTTATCTGAACTAGATGAAGCACCTGCAGATGCGAAAAAGGTTTTAGAGCGACTTATGTGGGGACCACCCCGCGGAAGTGTTGGTGACATAAAGAATCCAGGGCCAGGTGTTGCATGGCTCCTAGAAAAGAAGTTCTTAGTCCCACTTGATCAACGAACAGTGATTTTGGCACGCGAGGTTGCAATTCACCTGCGCGGTGGAAAGATTCATAAGGAACGATTTGTTTCAGAACCAAAGTTGTCTGGAAGCAAACGTGATGAGCGTCAGATAAATCTTGCTGCGATCGCAAATGTTTCAACTGTTCTTCGCTGGGTTGAGGAGTTACTGAATTTCTGGGCTGATGAACCAGCAGATGCATTGCGAGCGGGTGGTTTAGGTGTACGAGATCTAAAGGTGATTGCTACACATTTAGGTGTAGATGAATCATGCACCGCATTCATTGCAGAACTTGCCTACCTCGCCTCGCTTGTAAGCATCGATGCAGATGAAAGAATCTTGCCAAGCAACAAGTTTGATATCTGGTTAATGCAAAGTCCTGCAGATAGATGGCAGATGCTTGCTTCGCAGTGGTTGATTACATCCAGAGTAAGCGGATTAGTTGGGCGTGCTGAGGCCAAGAATGTTGCCGCACTTGGTCCAGAGCTTGACCGAGTTAACGCAGCCCGCGTGCGTGCTTTAACCCTTGAACTCTTGCGTGAAAATCCGGGAGTGGCACCTGATTGGAGTAGCTTCAAAGAGCTGCTCTTGTGGCGCGCGCCGGTTCGTCGAAACTCATCTCTGCAAGAGGAGTTAGCCGAATGGACGCTGCGAGAGGCTGAATGGCTTGGAATAACTGGGCAAGGTGCAATCTCAAAGTTTGGTCTCGAGTTTCTTAATGGAGATGATCTGAGTTCAATCAATGAAGATCTTCCAAAAACCGTTGATCACATTTTGATTCAGAGTGATAACACGGCAATTGCTCCGGGGCCTCTGGAACATGAGATTTCGCAAGCACTTGCGATGATGGCTGAAATCGAAAGTCGTGGCGGTGCAACTGTCTATCGATTTACAGAGGCAACTATTCGTCGTGCGCTCGACCATGGCAAGACTGGTGATGAAATCAAAACCTTTTTAACAAAAACATCTAAGACGCCAATGCCACAACCATTGGAGTATTTGATCGCAGATGTTGCAAAGAAACATGGCAAGCTGCGTGTTGGCAATACCTCTTCCTTTATTCGCTGTGAAGATACCGCTTTGATCTCGCAAATCATGAATGACAAAAAGCTTGAACTTCTTTCACTACGTAGAATTGCACCCGAGGTTGTTATTTGCGATATGGATGCAACTGATGCGATGCGGGTTTTGCGTGAAGCCGGTTACTTACCTGCAGGAGAATCTGCAAATGGAATGATTTTGACAGGACCGAAATCAAATCGTGCGATTGCCAAGCCAAGACCTCCACGAATCATTGGCGAGATCGAAACGCCCACACCAGAGGTTATTAGCGCAGCAATCAGAGTTTTACGTACCGGCGAAAAATCCACACACCGTCAATCAAAGCTGCGCCAAGTAGCTAGCGAGGCGTTAGGTCAACTGCCTCGAACAACAGCTAATGAAACAATGGAGATTCTCAATCAATTTATCGCTGAAGAGAAAACCCTGTCGATCGGGTACGCAGATAACAATGGTGGTGTAACGCATCGAATCATCGATCCCATCCGAATAAGCGCAGGAGCCTTAATCGCCAAGGATCATGCAACGGGCGAGGTCCAATCCTTCAGAATTCCCCGCATCACAGGCGTAGCCCCGCTATAGACTTATCCCATGTTGGCAGACCTAGAAGCATTGGTGAAGTTGGAGTCTCCAACTGAAGATCTTCAGTCATGCCGCGATGTGATCGCACTCGCAAATGAAATCGCTACTCGTGTTTTAGGTACACCTGCAGATATCCGTGAAGTAAATGGTCGCCCGGTTTTTTGGTGGGGTTCTGCAACGCCAGATGTAGTTGTACTTGCTCACCTAGATACCGTTTGGCCAAAGGGTTCATTTCAACCGCTGTGGCAGGTAGAAGGAACAGCGGCTCGTGGTCCTGGTGTATTTGATATGAAAGCTGGATTTATCCAAGCTTTGTATGCGATGAAGGGAATCACCGGAAGCGCTGCACTCATCGCAACAACAGATGAAGAAACTGGCAGTGCAACTAGCAAAGAGTTCATCAAGGAAATTTCTTCAAAGGCAAAGGCTGTTTTAGTTTTAGAGGCAACCCTTGATGGAAAGGTGAAAACTGGGCGAAAAGGTACTGCGATGTACCAGGTCAAAATTCATGGCAAGGCATCTCATGCCGGTCTTGAACCTGAAAAGGGTGTTAATGCCACAACTGAGATCGCTCACGCCGTCTTAGCAATTGCTGCAATGGAAGATCCAGAGCACGGCACAACAGTTGTACCGACAACTTTGCATGCAGGAAATACAACAAACACAGTGCCAGACTTGGCTGTTCTTGATATTGATATTCGTTCATTTTCAATGGCAGATCTGCAACGGGTCGATGCTGCTATCAAAGCTTTAAAGCCTGTTAATCCAAACACCCGCTATGAAGTTAGTGGTGGCTTCAACCGTCCACCTTTGGAAACCTCTTCAACCATGGCTTTATATGAGCGTGCAGAAAAGGTTGCAAAGGAGCTCGGAATGCCACCTCTCGGTCATGCATCTGTGGGCGGAGCAAGCGATGGAAACTTCGCAGCTGCTGCCGGAGCACAAGTGCTAGATGGTCTCGGCGCAGTCGGAGCCGGCGCTCACGCCGCGCATGAATGGGTGGACATCAGTACCCTTGAAGATCGCAGCAAGCTTCTTCATGCGCTAATAAAGGATTTACTTAATGAGTGATGGTCCACTAATTGTTCAGAGCGATAAGACGCTTCTGCTCGATATCGACCATCCAATGTCAGTTGAATGTCGCAGAGCAATCGCTCCCTTTGCTGAATTAGAACGCTCCCCCGAACATATTCATACCTATCGTTTAACTCCACTTGGTTTGTGGAATGCGCGTGCCGCTGGCCACGATGCTGAGCAGGTAATCGATACCTTAATTAAGTACTCACGTTACGCCGTTCCACATTCAATTCTTATCGATGTCGCCGAGACTATGTCTCGTTACGGGCGGTTGCGCCTTGAAATGGATCCGGTCCATGGCTTGATCTTGGTAACAACAGATACCGCTGTTCTTGAAGAGGTTATTCGAGCAAAGAAGATTGCCCCATTGCTTGGAGCACGAATCGATGCAGAAACGATTACTGTTTTGCCAAGCCAGCGTGGACAGATCAAACAATCACTGCTTCGCCTTGGTTGGCCAGCTGAAGATTTTGCAGGTTATGTCGATGGACAAGCTCATGAGATTAATCTGCAACAAAAGGATTGGAAGATTCGCCCCTACCAAGAGTTAGCCGCAGAAGGTTTTTGGCATGGTGGCTCAGGTGTTGTAGTTCTTCCGTGTGGCGCAGGAAAAACAATTGTTGGCGCAGCTGCGATGGCACATGCCAAAGCGACAACATTAATTTTGGTTACTAACACCGTTGCTGCTCGTCAATGGCGCGATGAACTGT
>CALMBJ010000207.1 GCA_937860175.1 uncultured Actinomycetes bacterium | reverse complement strand
AATCAAGATCGCACTTTCTGGAGTTCAATCAGCTATCGCGCTGGTCGATAACATGGCGCAAGGTTTAGATGTTGTTAACGCATATGCAGCAGAGCACTTAGAGATACAAACACGTGATGCACGAGGCGATGCTGAAAAAATTCGTAACGCTGGCGCTGTCTTTATCGGACGTTTCTCGCCGGTTTCATTAGGTGATTACTCTGCAGGCTCTAACCACGTGCTGCCAACCGGAGGATGCGCCTGTCACTCAAGCGGACTTTCAGTTCAAACCTTTCTTCGCGGATTGCACTTCATCGAGTACGGAGAAAAAGCCTTTACCGAGATTGTTGACACAGTTGTAACCTTGGCAAACTCTGAAGATTTACCGGCTCACGGTGAAGCGATGACTGTGCGCTTGGAGAATCTCTAATGAGTTGGCCAAGTTGGTTGCCGCTTCGTGACGCCTTGCGCCCATTGTCTGCCTATGGTGCCCCGCAGGTTCCGGCACAAGCATCATTGAATACAAATGAAAATCCGTACTCACCATCTGCCTCATTACAAAAGGCGATTACCGAGGCGGTTTCACTGGTTGCAGCAGATCTCAACCGTTATCCAGATCGTGATGCAACCAAGCTTCGCACTCAATTAGCTGGTTACATCAATGAACTCAGCGATACAAAGTTTTCAGCGGAAAACATCTGGGCGGCTAATGGCTCTAACGAGATCATTCAATCCATCTTTTTAGCCTTTGCTAAGGGACCAGTTCTGGGATTTACCCCTTCATATTCGATGCATCCACTGATTGCAAAAACAACAGGTGCACAGTGGATCGATGGCAAACGCAACTCTGATTTTTCTCTCAACACACAAGATGCGGTCGCTGAGATCATTAAGAACAAGCCAACCCTGACCTTCATTACAACTCCTAATAACCCAACCGGTGGCGCTGTAACAATTGATTCAATTCAAACTCTGGCAGATGCTGCAAAAACTGTCGGGGGATTACTCGTTGTTGATGAAGCCTACGCAGAGTTTTCGCAAGAGATTTCAGCGGTTACATTGATTGCAAACAATCCACATGTAATTGTTATTCGCACAATGAGTAAAGCCTTTGCCTTTGCCGGAGCGCGTGTGGGCTACCTGGTCAGCGATCAGGCGGTTAAGGATGCGATGATGATTGTTCGTTTGCCGTATCACCTGAGCGCGCTTACTCAGGCTGCCGCCCAGGTTGCGATCGATCATCGCGCTGAACTTCTGGGTGGAGTTTCCACTCTCATCGCTGCGCGAGAGTCAATCATCACCCAACTGCATCAATTAGGTCTAAGTACGGTGCCTAGCAGTGCAAACTTTGTTTTGTTCTCAGGTTTTAAGCAGGATGCGCCACAACTATGGTCCGCCTTGCTGGAAAAGGGTGTTCTGATTAGAGATGTGGGATTATCAGGGTACTTAAGAGTCACCATTGGCAATGATGCCGAGAATCAATTGTTCATATCAGCGCTCAAAGAGCTCATCTAAAGGAGATACCCATGAGAACAGCACGTGTTGAAAGAAAGACTAAAGAGTCTCATGTACTCGTTGAAATAAATCTAGATGGCCAGGGCATCATCGATGTAGCTACCGGCGTGCCCTTCTTTGATCACATGATGTCCCAATTGGGTAAGCACTCCGGATTTGATTTAACAGTGAAGACAACTGGTGATGTCGATGTGGATTCACACCACACCGTTGAAGACACATCTCTTGCATTTGGTCAGGCTCTTCGCGAGGCGTTGGGGGATAAGGCGGGCATCCGTCGCTTTGGTGACTCAATGGTTCCACTTGATGAGGTTCTTGTGCAGGCAGCGGTTGATCTTTCAGGTCGCCCATACCTAGTTCACCGTCAGCCAGAGATCGTTGAACTTATCGGAACATTTGATACAACTCTTGGAAAACACATCTGGGAATCTATTGTGGCTGAGGCACGTATCGCGCTTCACATCCGTGTTCTTGAAGGTCGCAACGCACACCATGTTTTTGAAGCGCAGTTCAAGGCTGTTGCTCGCGCATTACGTGATGCGGTCTCGCTAGATGGCAGAGTTGCCGGAATCCCATCAACAAAAGGTTCTCTTTGATAGCAATTCTTGATTACGGCTCTGGAAATCTACGATCTGCAGAACGTGCATTTGCAACGGCTGGTAAAGAGGTAGTCGTTACCGCTGATCCTTTAGTGGCAGTTGAAGCAGAAGGTTTAGTAGTTCCAGGTGTCGGCGCATTTGCAGCATGTATGAGCGCTGTCTCTTATACACATCTGACGCTGCCGACGATCTACTC
>CALMBJ010000206.1 GCA_937860175.1 uncultured Actinomycetes bacterium | reverse complement strand
CACACCTCACACAGAGTTTGATGCATCTGCATACATCCTTTCAAAGGATGAAGGCGGACGTCACACACCATTCTTCAACAACTACCGTCCACAGTTCTACTTCCGTACAACTGACGTAACAGGTGTTGTAACACTTCCAGCAGGTACAGAAATGGTTATGCCTGGCGATAACACTGAAATGTCAGTAACACTGATTCAGCCAATCGCAATGGAAGAAGGACTTCGCTTCGCAATCCGTGAAGGTGGCCGCACAGTAGGTGCTGGTCGCGTTACAAAGATCAAGAAGTAACAAGTTCCACAGTCTTAAATGTTTGAGCCCGGCGGCTTAAAAACCCGCCGGGCAAAAACAAAGTTTGAAAATTAAATTTAAACGAAGAATAAATACGAAGGAGAACGACATGGCGGGACAAAAGATCCGCATTCGACTCAAGGCCTATGACCATGAGGTGATTGATAGTTCAGCGAAGAAAATCGTTGAAACTGTTGAGCGCACTGGTGCAACGGTCGCGGGTCCAGTGCCGCTACCAACAGAGAAGAACACTTACTGTGTTATTCGCTCTCCTCACAAATATAAGGACAGCCGCGAACATTTCGAGATGCGCACACATAAGCGCCTAATCGACATCATCGATCCAACACCTAAGACTGTTGACTCATTGATGCGTCTCGACTTGCCAGCAGGCGTCGACATCGAGATCAAGCTCTAAGGAAAGGACGACAACAATGACTTTTACAACTCAAGCAGCTGGCTCGTCCATCAAGGGCGTTCTCGGTAAGAAGCTGGGTATGACCCAGGTATTTGATGCCAACAACAAGATGGTTCCAGTAACCGTTGTTGAAGCAGGTCCATGTGTAGTTACGCAGATCCGTACACCTGAAAAAGATGGTTACTCAGCTGTTCAGATCGCTTTCGGCGCAATTGACCCAAAGAAGATTACAAAGCCACTTGCTGGCCACTTCGCAAAGGCTGGTGTTACACCACGCCGTTCAGTAGCAGAACTTCGCACACTCGATACCTCTAACTACACAGTTGGACAAGAGCTTGGTGCATCAGTTTTCGCAGCTGGCGAATTGGTTGATGCAACTGGAACAAGCACAGGTAAGGGAACTGCTGGTGTTATGAAGCGCCACGGTTTCGGTGGTCTTGGTTCATCTCACGGTGTAGATCGTAAGCACCGTATGCCAGGTTCAATCGGTGCATGTTCAACACCAGGTCGTGTTTTCAAAGGTATGCGTATGTCCTGTCTCTTATACACATCTCCGAGCCCACGAGACAGGCAGAAATCTCG
>CALMBJ010000205.1 GCA_937860175.1 uncultured Actinomycetes bacterium | reverse complement strand
TCTGTGCCGCTTTGAGGATGACACACTGTTTTCAATCTCTATTGTTGGTGGCGGCCCAACTGGTGTCGAAATGGCGGGTGCCTTTGCAGAGCTTGTTCGTGGTCCGCTCAAGCATGATCAAGCAAATGCTGCAGCCCATATCAAGATTAATTTAATTGAAGCAGGTCCACGTATCCTGCCGATGTTCTCTGAGAAGCTTTCAGCACATGGTAAAAAAGATTTAGAAAAACTTGGCGTAACAGTTCACCTGAACACCGCTGTAAAAGAGATTGGCCCACGAAAGATTGAGATGAAGGATGGAAGTTCATTGCCATCTGAGGTAACAATTTGGGCCGCAGGTGTAAAGGGTGAGCCAACCGCTGCAAAGTTGAACTTGCCATTGGTAAATACCCGCATCGATGTTCAGGACAGTTTGCAGGTTAAAAATTATCCTCACATCTTTGCAATCGGTGATATCGCTGGATTTGTCGGAAAAGATGGTCGTTTTTTACCAATGGTTGCACCGGTTGCGATGCAGCAAGGTCGACATGTTGCGCAACAGATCAAGAGCCTTGTAACTGGGCGTGAGTTAAAGCCCTTTAAGTACATTGATAAAGGCTCTATGGCAACAATTGGTCGTCACAAAGCAATCGTTGAAGTTAAAAGCCTTCGCATGACCGGCATTCCGGCTTGGTATGCCTGGTTGTGGCTACATCTGTTTTATCTCTTGGGTGGGCGCAACAAGATCGGCACCATGGCCGACTGGACCTATAACTACCTAACATTTGATCGCGGTAATCGACACATTATGGATTCGGTGTAATGCCTGAATATCTAAAGGTCGATGGCCATGATCTCTACTGCTACGAATGGGAAAACGAGGGCGAAGCCGTAGTTTTGCTGCACGGCGGATTAAGTAAAACTTCTAGCTGGGATTACTTATTAGTTCCCGCCCTTGAAGATGATTTCCATGTCTTTGCCTATGACCGCACCGCACATGGCTCTACCGCTGATCGCGCCGGAAGTTTGCACTTTGCGTATCAAACCCGCGAAGCGATTGCATACCTTGAAACAGTTGTGAAGGAGCCTGCACATTTAGTGGGGTATTCAGATGGCGCTGTAATTTCTTTAATGGTTGCAATTCAACGCCCAGATCTTGTTAAATCAATTATCTCTATCGGTGGAAACTTTCATCACTCGGGTGTTGATTATGAAATGGGTGAGCCATCTGTTTCGGAAGAGGATCTTGCCGAGTACACATTGCTGTCTCTTATACACATCTCCGAGCCCACGAGACAGGCAGAAATCTC
>CALMBJ010000204.1 GCA_937860175.1 uncultured Actinomycetes bacterium | reverse complement strand
GCTAGAAGCATCGCTGACTAACCAGATCAATGTTGCTGCGAGCTCTTCGGGATCTCCTAAGCGGCCTGCTGGTGTGAACATCTTGATCATTTCAACCATATCTTTAGGAAGCTCATCGCTCATTTCAGATGGGAAGAAACCCGGGGCAAGTGCGTTAACGCGAATCTTTTTGCGGCCGGTCCATTGTGCGGCAAGGTCGCGGGTTAAGCCAATGACTCCGGCTTTACTTGATGCATAAGCAGCTTGTGGCAAACCTTGAGGCTTTAGACCAAGAACGCTGGAGATGTTAACGATCGCTCCCCCGTCTTTGTTTGCTTTGGCAAACTCTTGCGCCATCCAGTAAGAGCCCATCAAATTTGTTTCTATCACTGATCTGTACTCATCAGGGGTTTCCTTGGTTGCAGGAACTGCGGTGCCAACACCTGCGTTATTTACAAGAATGTCGACGCGGCCATACTTTTCAATTGCAAGTGCGATCAGCGCTGCGCAATCTTCTGGTTTAGTCACATCGGTTTTGCGACCAACCCATGTGCGACCTGCGGCGGTTACTAATGCGCCGGTATCTGCAAGACGTTCTTCGCGGCGAGCACCCAGAACTAGATCGGCACCTGCTTCAGCAAGTGCTTTGGAAAAGGCCACCCCTAACCCGGATGATGCTCCGGTTACAACAGCTACTTTTCCATCTAGTTTGAAGCGGTCAAGAATGCTCATCGGTTTTCTCCTCTTTTTGATGCACTACTAGTAGATTACAGACATGGAGTTCAATCTCAGCGCAAAGGCAACTGAATACAGTGCGCGCCTTCAGCAATTTATGGATGAAAAGGTAATTCCGGCCGAGGTTGTGTACCACCAGCAACGTGAAGCACTTATTGCTGCCGGGAAACCTCATGAGCTTCCGGCGGTTGTTGAGGAGCTAAAGGCGCAGGCAAAGGCGCAAGGGTTATGGAATTTGTTCTTGCCACATAGCCACGATCCGCATCACGGATTAACTGTTACCGATTATGCAACGCTGGCTGAGATCACTGGGTGGTCGGTAGAGATTGCACCAGAGGCGCTTAACTGTTCGGCACCAGATACCGGCAACATGGAAGTTCTGGATATGTTTGGAACAGATGCGCAGAAGGAGCAGTGGTTAAAGCCTTTGTTGGCTGGTGAGATTCGTTCAGGGTTTGCAATGACCGAACCTGATGTGGCATCTAGTGATGCGCGAAATATTCAAACATCAATTGTTCGAGATGGTGATTCATATGTAATCAATGGTCGCAAGTGGTGGACCACAGGTGCCATGGATCCGCGTTGTCAGATTTTGATTGTTATGGGAAAGACCGACCCTGCTGCTGATTCATACAACCAGCAGTCGATGGTATTGGTTCCAATTAATACGCCGGGTGTAACGGTTAAGCGCAACTTAACTGTCTTTGGTTATGTTGATCAGCATGGTCATGCCGAGGTTCTCTTTGAGAATGTGCGAGTTCCGGCTGCTAATTTGATTGGGCAGGAAGGTGCTGGCTTTGCAATTGCGCAGGCTCGTTTGGGGCCAGGACGTGTGCATCACTGCATGCGTGCAATTGGTATGGCAGAGCGGGCGTTGTCGCTCATGATTACGCGGGCTAATTCACGTGTGGCCTTTGGCAAGGAGCTTTCGCATCAGGGAACGATTCAAAATTGGATTGCAGAGTCTCGCATTGAGATTGAACAGGCACGTTTATTGGTTTTAAAGTGTGCGTGGATGATCGATACACATGGTGCAAAGGCTGCGCGTAAAGAGATTGCTGCGATCAAGGTTGCGGTTCCGCGTATGGCGCAGCAGGTTGTTGATCGTGCGATTCAGGTTCATGGTGGTGCTGGCGTAAGTCAGGACACGGTGTTGGCCGCAATGTATGCAGGTATTCGCACCTTGCGCATCGTTGATGGGCCAGATGAGGTTCATATTCGCGATATTGCCCGTATGGAAATCAAACCTTATTTGGCATGAAGGATTTAACTCCGGTCCGCGATGAGGATCGCTTCGATGTTGCGCGAATGCATGAGTGGCTCCGCCCATTTATTGGTGTGGATGTACTGCCTGAGGTTTCGCAGTTTCGAAGTGGTGCATCTAATCTGACATATCTGTTGCAGTATCCAGATCGAGATTTAGTACTGCGAAAGCCACCGGCAGGAATGAAGGCGGCATCTGCGCACGATATGAAGCGTGAGTTTTTAATTCAGTCACGGTTGCAGCCGGTCTATCCCCTAGTGCCAACGATGATTGCGATGTGTGATGACCAATCGGTGATGGGCTCTGATTTTTATGTGATGGAGCGAGTTGTCGGAGATATCTTTCGTCGCGATGTTCCAGAAGGCGTTACGCCGGCTGATGTTTCGGTGATGGCAGATTCCTTGATCAATGGTTTGGTGCAACTGCATGCGGTGGATGCATCGATTTTGGCAGAGCTCAATAAAGGCCCCGGGTATGTGCAGCGACAGGTTGAGGGTTGGTCAAAGCGTTATCGCAATGCGTTAACTGATGATGTTCCTAATGGTGAAAAGGTGATGGCTTGGCTTGAGGCCAACCGACCTGATGATGTTGCATCCTGTGTGATTCATGGTGATTGGCGCATCGACAATGTGGTCTTTGATTTAAAGCAGGCGCGCATCGTTGGAGTTTTGGATTGGGAGTTAGCAACTGTTGGTGATCCGCTAATGGATTTGGGATCGGCGCTTGCGTATTGGGTAGATCGTGATGATGAGCCAGGGTTTGCATCGCTTCGTCGTCAACCAAGTCATTTGCCGGGCATGCCAACGCGCGATGAGTTTGTGGCAAAGTATTTAGCGGCAAGTGGTGTGCGCTGTGATGACTTTACCTTTTACGAGGTCTTTGGCTTGTTCCGCTTATCTGTGATTATTCAGCAGATTTGGGCTCGCTACGTTGCAGGGCAAACTACTAACCCAGCC
>CALMBJ010000203.1 GCA_937860175.1 uncultured Actinomycetes bacterium | reverse complement strand
ATTTCTTAGATCGTCACAAAGAGAGCTTTGCCAAAAACCACCGCATGAGCCAACAAGTATTTGGTTTAAACCGATTATCTGATCTGCCCGAGCTTCGTGAGCGTGCGCAAGAGGTTTTGAATGGTCTTGAGAAAGGTAAGATTTAAAGCATGAGCACACTCTTTGATCCACTAACAATCGGCAATGTTGAATTCCCTAACCGCATCTGGGTTTCACCGATGTGCCAATACATGGCTGTCGATGGCTTTGTGGGTCAATGGCATGATGTTCACCTGGGCTCCTTTGCTACAGGTGGCACCGGATTAATCATGGTTGAAGCAACTGGAGTTGTTCCAGAAGGTCGCATCTCTATCGGTTGTCCAACTATCGAAGATGATGAGCACGCTGCATCCTTTGCGCCAATTATTGATTTTGCACATCAACACAATGTGAAGATGGGTATTCAACTTGCCCACGCAGGTCGCAAAGCAGGAACCGCGCTACCGTGGGCAGATCACAAGATGGCCACCCCCGAAGAAGGTGGATGGCAATCAGTTTCCTCATCTGCGATCGCTTTTGAAGGCTACCCAGAACCACGTGCCTTATCAGTTGAAGAGATTCACCAACTAACCAAGGATTTTGCAGCTGCTGCAAAGCGCTCCGTTGAAGTTGGCTTTGATGTTATTGAACTACATGCAGCCCACGGCTACTTAATGCACCAGTTCTACTCTCCCCTTGCAAACACCCGCACCGATGAATACGGCGGATCCTTTGAGAACAGAATCCGCTTCTTAATTGAAACCGTTGATGCTGTGAAGGCTGCAATTCCTGCAGGAACACCGCTCTTTGTTCGTATCTCTGCAACTGATTGGGTTGATAACGGTTGGAACCTAATTGACTCAGTTGAGCTCTGTGCGCAGCTAAAGGCACATGGTGTAGACCTTGTAGATGTTTCAACTGGTGGAAATGTTCACAACGCACCAATTAAGGCAACCCCGGGTTTCCAAGTTCCCTTTGCAACGGCTATTCGCGCAGAGACCGGAATCATGA
>CALMBJ010000202.1 GCA_937860175.1 uncultured Actinomycetes bacterium | reverse complement strand
TCTTGTTCGCAACAATGGACAAGAGGCGTTGCAGTATGGAAATGGTCAAGGCCATCCAAAGTTACGTGAACAAATCTGCGAAGTTATGGCGCTTGAAGGAATTCGCGCAAACCCTGATGATGTTTTGGTAACAACTGGTTCACAACAGGCGCTGGACCTTATTTCACGCATCTTTTTAGATCCAAAGGATGTTGTTTTAGCTGAAGCGCCTTCATATGTTGGAGCGCTCGGCACCTTCCATCAATATGAGGCATCTGTTGTGCATGTTGAAACAGATGAGAATGGTTTGGTTCCATCGGCTTTGGAAGAGGCGATTAAAACTGTGCGTGCTGCTGGTCGAAAGATTAAGTTTTTGTACACGATCCCTAACTACCAAAACCCAAGCGGTGTTTTACTGCCAGCATCTCGTCGAACAGAGATTTTGAATATCTGCCGCGAAGCTGGAATCTTTGTCGTTGAAGATAATCCATATGGTTTGCTCGGCTTTGATAAGCCATCACCAAATGCGATGCGCGCTGAAGATTCAGAGAATGTGATCTATTTGGGCTCATTTTCAAAGACAATCGCACCAGGATTGCGTGTGGGCTGGGCGCTAGTTCCGCCTTCATTGAAGGAAAAACTTGTAATCGCCAGCGAATCATCGATTTTGTGTCCTTCAAACTTTACGCAGTTAACAATCTCTAACTACCTGGCTGATCAGCCATGGCGCGATCAGATCGCCTCATTTTGCGAGCTATATAAGGTGCGCCGTGATGCGATGTTGGAATCACTTGATGAGCATTTCCCGGCAACTGCGCAATGGACAAAGCCTGGTGGTGGTTTTTATGTTTGGGTTACCTTGCCACCTGAAATCGATACAACAGCTTTGATGCCAAAGGCGATTGTTGCAAAGGTTGCATATGTTCCAGGAACCGCCTTTTACGCAGATGGTTTTGGTTCATGGTCTTTGCGCCTGTCTTACTGCTACCCAACACCAGAACGAATCCGCGAAGGTGTAAAGGCTTTGGGTGGAGTAATCAAACAAGAGATGGCGAGCAGAAAAGGTTTTGAACTTAAAGGTTAGTTTTCAATCGCCTTTGTAATTCGTTGTAAATCTTGTGCTCCAGCAAACTCAATAACAATTGTTCCCTTTTTCGCGCTGCCCTGAATTGTTACGCGGGTATCTAACACATCACCGATTCGATCTGCGATCTCCTGTAATTCAGGGGAAGCAGATTTCGCACCCTTTGGCTTCTTGGCAGATTGTCCCTTTGGTGCGCCAGAAGAGATGATCTCTTCAGTTGCACGTACCGATAAACCTTCGCTAACAATTCGGGCCGCTAACTTTTCAATTGCGGCAGCATCACTTAAACCCAATAGAGCGCGTGCATGCCCTGCAGATAAAACACCTGAAGCAACTTTTTGTTGTACAGATGTTGGCAGATTCATCAAACGGATTGTGTTTGAAATTAATGGTCGTGATCGTCCGAGCTTTGCTGCAAGTTCATCATGGGTGCAGTTGAAATCATTTAGTAGTTGCGAGTACGCAGCCGCTTCTTCAATCGCATTTAATTGGCTGCGGTGAATATTTTCAATTAAAGCCTCGCGTAGTAATTCATTATCTGGGGTCTGTCGAATAATGACGGGAATACTTGTTAAACCAGCAGCTTTTGCCGCTCTAAAGCGACGTTCTCCCATGATTAACTCGTATTTGCCAGGCTTTGTTTGGCGCACAACTGGTGGTTGCAAAATTCCGATCTCTTTAATAGATGCGATTAACTCTTCTAATGCAACTGGATCAAAGTGTGTACGTGGTTGACGAGGGTTCGGGGAGATATCTTTAATCTCAACAGTGTTTTGAACTGCAACCTCTTTTTCGCCAACTGTTAATGATGTTGGAATTAATGCATCAAGGTTTGTACCTAATCCACCACGACGTGCCATTAAGCGATCTCACCTTCACGTTTGTAATTAATTGAAACAACATTGGAATCAAATGGTTTTCCGCGCTCTGCGAGCTCGCGTGCAACTGACATGTATGCAACAGCACCTGGTGATAATGGATCGTATGTCATAACTGTTTGTTTAAATCCAGGTGCCTCTGAAACACGAACAGTGCGGGGGATAGGAATATCAATTAACTCATTTGGATAATGTTTTCTAATCTCATTAGCAACATCATTTGCAAGGTTTGTATTGTTAAACATTGTTAACACAAGTGTTGATAGTTTCAATGTTGGATTCAAACGCTTCTTTACTAACTCAAAGGTTTTTAATAGTTGTGACAAACCTTCTAGCGAGTAGTACTCACATTGAATTGGAATCAATACCTCTTTTGCCGATGTAAATGCGTTGATAGTTAGTAACCCAAGTGAAGGTGGGCAATCAATAAAGATGTAATCAATTGATTCACCAACCGCTGCACGATCTGCAACTAACTCTTCAATCGCTTCCTTTAATCGCATTTCACGTGCAACCATTGGTACTAACTCAATTTCAGCTTGTGCAAGTGATGTATTTGATGAAACACATTCAAGTGATGGAAAACCTGCAACCTTTTGAATTACCTGCGACATTGTTGATTGACCCATCAACACCTCGTAAATTCCGGCGTTATCAAGGTGTTCAACACCCAGTGCGGTAGATGCATTTCCTTGTGGATCAAGATCGATAACAACAACCTTGAGACCACCCATAGATAGGGCTGCGGCCAGGTTTACTGTGGTGGTTGTTTTGCCCACCCCACCCTTTTGGTTGGCTACGGTGAGGATTCGAAGGGAGGCGGGCTTTGGCATCGCCTCTTTGAGGCGGCGGGTGCCTACGACCTTCTTGGTTTCACGTGAATCATTCACGTGGGTTAGTTAAGCACCTTTTTTGACCTCGACGATACGGCCGAGCTCAATTCCCTCTAGATTTACCTCGTGCAGGATCGCTTTTGGCACAGAAACCATCTCTTCTTGGGCTTTTTCACCCTTCATGGCCAGTAGTGAGCCATTGGTTTTCAAGAGGTGCCAGCTGATCTTCTTCAACTTCTCTAGCGGTGCCACCGCACGGGCGGTTACATAATGGGCGGTCTGCTTTACATCCTGGGATCTTCCGCGGATTACCTCAATATCAAGGCCAACAACCGCTTCCTGGAGAAACTCTACGCGCCGTTCTAGGGGTTCGATCAGCGTTACCTTTAAATCTGGGCGGGCCAGGGCGATAACTATGCCTGGTAAGCCTGCCCCTGAGCCGATATCAAAGACTGTGGCACCTTCAGTGAAGAGGGTGGTTACAGGTAGGCAGTTGAGGATGTGACGCTCCCAGATCCGGTCAGCCTCGCGTGGGCCGATTAATCCACGCTCAATTCCAGCGGTTTCTAGGAATTTTGCGTAGGCGTGAACCCGCTCAACATCTGGAAAGTGCCTCGCGATGAGGGTTTCACGTGAAACCTCCACTGAATTATCCAATGGGTCTTTACGCTGGATAGATAACTACGAAACGGTTTGGATCTTCTCCATCGGATTCGCTGCTAAGCCCAAGATCCTGAATGGTGTCATGGATGATCTTGCGCTCAAAGGCGTTCATTGGCTTCAACTTAATTGAGTTGCCGGTGGTCTTTGCCTCTTCAGCCATATCCTCAGCGAGCTTCTTAAGCTCCTTTTTGCGGCCAGCGCGGAATCCATCGATATCAAGCATCAAACGGCTACGGTCACCTGTTGAGGTCTGTACAGCTAAGCGGGTGAGCTCCTGGATCGCATCCAAAACCTCTCCATCGCGGCCAACTAGGTGGCTGAGCTTGCCGCCCACGATCGCCAGGGAGGCGCGATCATTTTCAACATCGATATCGATGTCGCCATCAAGATCTGCGATATCTAGCAGCGCCTCAAGGTAGTCAGCGGCGATATCGCCCTCCTCCTCAAGCTTTGCGATGCCCTTTGGTGCCTTTACAGCCTTCTCTTCAACAGCTACTTCTGCGGTTTCAACCACTTCTACTTTAGCCTTTGCC
>CALMBJ010000201.1 GCA_937860175.1 uncultured Actinomycetes bacterium | reverse complement strand
ACTCGAAGTATGAGCTTGTCATGTTCGCCGCGAAGCGCGCTCGGCAGATCAACGCCTACTACTCACAACTTGGCGAGGGATTACTTGAGTACGTCGGACCACTGGTGGAAACACATGTGCATGAGAAGCCACTCTCAATCGCTCTTCGCGAGATCAACGAGGGCCTTCTGACAATCGAAAACCTCGAGCCAACCGCTTAATCTCTTTACATGAAACTCCAAGGCCGTGAGGTTATTCTCGGAGTTGGTGGTGGTATCGCTGCCTACAAATCCTGCGATCTTTTGCGTCGCCTTCAGGACCGTGGCTACGCCATTACCGTTGTACCTACACCCTCCTCTCTGAACTTCGTTGGAAGCGCAACTTGGGAAGCACTTTCTGGTCGTCCAGTAACGACTCAGGTGTGGGAGAGCGTTCACACAGTTCCACATATTTCATTGGCTGAGCGGGCTGATTTTCTTCTCATCGCTCCTGCCACCGCCGACCTAATCGCGCGAATCGCCATGGGTAGAGCCGATGACTTGCTAACAAATCTTGTTCTGGCAAGTGATGTTCCCAAGATGATTGTTCCAGCGATGCATCCATCTATGTGGCTCGACCCTGCCACGGTGGCAAATGTTCAAACCCTACGGTCAAGAGGATTTGTTGTACTTGATCCAGAAGTCGGTCGCCTAACTGGCAAAGATGTTGGCGCAGGTAGATTCCCTGAAACCGCAACAATCATTGCAAACTTTGAAGAGATGACAGGACAGAGTCAGGATCTTGCCGGAGTTAATGTGTTGATTACCGCAGGTGGAACTAGAGAACCAATAGATCCTGTTCGGTTTATTGGAAACCGATCATCTGGAAAGCAGGGCATAGCGCTAGCCATAGCCGCACGTAACCGTGGAGCAAAGGTCACATTGATTGCAGCAAATTGTGAAACCTCGCAGCTGCGTGGAATCGATGTGATTCAGGTAGAGACTACGGCGCAGATGCAACTTCATTTGGGTGAGCAATTCGATCACTGCAATATTCTGATTATGAGCGCCGCCGTAGCAGATGCCCGTCCAACTCATGTATCTGATGGAAAAATAAAGAAGATGGCCCTGACAACGATTGAGCTCACAACCAATCCAGATTTGCTATCGGAGTTGGCTAGCCGGAAAGGCAACAGGGTTTTAGTTGGCTTTGCCGCTGAGACCAGCGATCACCTTAAAGAGGCTCGTAGGAAGCTAGATAGCAAGGGTCTTGATGTGATCTATGTAAATGATGTTTCTGGCGGGGCAATCTTTGGTCAGGACACAACTATGGGTACCATTGTCGTACGCAATGAAGCGGATATAGCGGTCAAGGAAGTCTCCAAAGACGCTCTCAGTAACACACTTCTTGATCACGCCATCCGGCAGTTAGGTTGAAACTATGTCAAAGCGCCTTTTTACCTCCGAGTCTGTAACCGAAGGTCACCCAGACAAGATCGCCGATGCGATCTCTGATGCAGTTTTAGATTCTTTACTCGCACAAGACACCAAAAGTCGAGTTGCCGTTGAAACTTTAATAACCACAGGTCAGGTGCATGTTGCTGGCGAGGTTACAACAAACGGATATGCAGATGTTATGGGAATAGTTCGTGACACAGTTCTGAATATTGGTTATGACTCATCTGACAAGGGCTTTGATGGAAACAGCTGCGGAGTTTCAATCTCCATTGGACAACAATCTCAAGATATTGCACAGGGGGTTGATGATGCATATGAGCATCGTGTTACCTCTGCGGTCGACCCACTGGATCTACAACTGTCTCTTATACACATCTCCGAGCCCACGAGACAGGCAGAAATCTCG
>CALMBJ010000200.1 GCA_937860175.1 uncultured Actinomycetes bacterium | reverse complement strand
GATGCCAGATAGCTTGGTGATCTCTCGGATATCAAGGATGCATTCATGTGCAACCCGATCGTTGGCACCGGTGTAAAGAACTGGATATGCATCTCGCAGCTTTAATGCGATGTAATTTGCAGACAAGATAGCAACTTGGGTCGCATGTGTTAGGCCCGCTCCCCCCAGCAAGCGGATGTAAGCCCAAGAGATTGGCAAGATACTTGCTGAACCAAAAGGCGCGCCTGAAATTGGACCAGGACCAGTAGCCGGTCCAGCTGTTGCATCCAATGGATGGTTAGGCAGGAATGGTGCTAAATGTGCTCGCGCAATAACGGGGCCAACTCCTGGGCCTCCTCCACCATGTGGAATTGCAAATGTTTTATGCAGATTCAGATGTGAAACATCTGCTCCAAACTTTCCAGGTTGTGAAACACCAACCAAGGCGTTGAGATTTGCGCCATCAACATAAACCTGACCACCTGCTTCGTGAATTAACTCGCAGATTTCAGAGACCGCAGTCTCAAAGACGCCATGGGTAGATGGATAGGTAATCATCAAAGCCGCTAGAGCCGAACCATGTTCTGCGATCTTCGCCTTTATATCCTCGACAGATACATTTCCATTCTCATCACAATCAATAACAACAACCTTCATGCCCGCCATAACAGCAGAAGCCGCATTAGTTCCATGTGCACTCGATGGAATCAAGCAGATATTGCGAGCCTGATCTCCGCGCGAATCATGGTAATTGCGGATCGCAAGCAGACCAGCAAACTCCCCTTGACTACCCGCATTTGGCTGAAGTGAAACCGCGTCATACCCGGTAATGGCAACTAACCACTCTGAAAGCTGTTTGATTAACTTACGAGAACCAACTGATTGATCTGCGGGAGCAAATGGGTGCAGCGATGAGAACTCAGGCCAGGTGACAGCCTCCATTTCGGTAACAGAGTTGAGCTTCATAGTGCAAGAGCCCAGTGGAATCATCGTTCTATCAAGTGCCAGATCCTTATCTGCAAGGTTACGTAGATAGCGCATCATTGCGGTTTCGCTGTGATTGGTGTTGAAAACTGGATGTGTTAGGTACTTACTTGTACGTAAGAACTTTGCAGGGATCTTCTCCCCTTCTGCATCCTTCAAATCTAGAATCTCAAGTACCTGAGCAAACAGCTCTTCAGTAGTTTCCTCATCAAATGCAATACGAACTTCAGTAGCACTTACTTTGGCGAAATTAATTCCTTTTGCTGCGGCTTTCTCATGTACCGCTTTGGCGTCGGCTACAACAAGATGAACGGTGTCAAAGATGACATCTTCGCGATTTCCATTAGCCGCATGAAGACGAGCTGCAAAGTTGTGCACCCGCTCTGCGATCTGTCGCAGCCCTGACGGACCATGCCACATTGCGTAGAAGGCGCTCATGTTTGCAAGTAAGACTTGTGCGGTACAAATATTTGATGTCGCCTTATCGCGACGAATATGTTGCTCTCGAGTTTGTAGCGCTAAACGAAAAGCTGGCTTTCCTGTCGCATCAATACTTTGACCAACTAGACGTCCAGGCATTGACCTTTCAAGACCGTTGCGAACAGCTAAGAAACCTGCATGTGGTCCGCCAAATCCCATCGGCACACCGAAACGTTGAGCGGTTCCAACAGCAATATCGGCGCCCCACTCCCCTGGCGCTTTGAGCAATGTAAGGGCCAACAGATCAGTTGCAGCGATAACAAAAGCTTCACGTGAATGCGCGTATTCGGCAAAAGATGTGTAATCAATTACTGTGCCCGTCGTATCTGGATACTGCAAGAGTGCACCAAAAAACTCGCCCTCATAACCATCACGTACAACATGGCCTGAGTCGACCTCAACTACGGTAATACCAAGTGGCTTGGCACGAGTTATCACTACCGCTTTTGTTTGAGGATGGACATGCTCCTCAATAAGAAAAACCGCATCATCACTTAGCTTTGAAGCTCTACGTGCCAAGGTCATTGCCTCTGCTGCAGCGGTGGATTCATCAAGCATCGATGCATTTGATATATCAAGCCCAGTTAATTCACAGATCATCGTCTGAAAGGCGAAGAGCGCTTCAAGGCGACCCTGAGAAATTTCTGGTTGGTACGGGGTGTACGCGGTGTACCAGGATGGATTTTCTAAAACATTTCTCTTTACTACCGGAGGAACAATGGTTCCGTAGTAACCAGTGCCGATTAAAGAGCGAAAAACCTTGTTCTCAGATGCTATTGAGCGAAGTTCTGCGATTACATCGACCTCGCTCTTGCCGGTGTCTAGCGCTTTTTCAATGACACCATTGATCGCAATATTTGATGGCACCACATCGGCGATGAAGGTTGAAAGATCTGAATAACCAAGGGCCTTGAGCATCGCTGCTTCATCAACTGAGGTTGGGCCAATATGACGATCCTCAAATGAACGAGACAAAACAAACCCCTGTCGATAGTTAGTAGCAACCACTACAAGGCACAAATGATACTTACAACGGTGTTATTACGCCCCTTTTACCTTGCGGCGCAAGGAGAGTTCATCCTTACCTTCGCCTGCCACGGTGTGACCATTTACTTCACCCTGAAGTACAGATAGAGAACCTTCAACTTCATGCCATACCTTGCCAACAGCGATTCCAAATACGCCCTGTCCGCCTTGCAGTAAATCGATAATCTCATCAGGGCTTGCGCACTCGTAAATCGATGCGCCATCGCTCATCAATGTGATTCGCTCTAACTCGGTTACTCCCCTGCTGCGTAGATGATCTACAGCTGTTCGAATATTCTGGAGCGATACACCAGCATCCAATAAACGCTTAACAATCTTTAAGACCAAGATGTCACGGAAGCCATACAAGCGTTGTGTTCCAGAACCACTTGCGGTTCTAATGCTTGGCTCTACTAAACCTGTACGTGCCCAATAATCTAATTGACGGTAGCTAATTCCAGCGGCAGAGCAGGCTGTAGCGCCTCTATAGCCGATTTCCATCTCTTCTGGGGACACGGGGAATGCTCATTTCTCTTGGGGAGTGAGATAAATGTAGAGCCAGAGTTGGCCTCAAACAATGACCGACACGAGGCAAACCTCTACTTGAGGTTTAGGGTTTTTACCGAGCTATCCGGCGAAATCCTCTGGGTTGATCTGATCTAAGAACTCCCTAAACCTCTCAACCTCCTGGTTATCCCCCTCGCCCTGAGGGATTTCTACACCAACCTGGTTGAGAAGCTCCTCTGTAGCCAAAATGTTGCTATGGGTTCTAACCGCTAAAGCTATCGAGTCAGAGGGACGGGCTGATAAGGAGATCGGCTCCCCCGAGCTATCACGCAGATTGAGGGTTGAGTAGAAAACCCCATCCTTAAGCTCTGTCAGATGTACCGCGATCAAAGTCGCATCAAAGAGCTCGACCAGAT
>CALMBJ010000199.1 GCA_937860175.1 uncultured Actinomycetes bacterium | reverse complement strand
GGTAAAGAGTTACCAAAAGCGTAAACAAAGAGTTCAGTTGCCGCCTCTTGATCTACCTTGGCTACTTCAAAATCTTCCTTTGAATACTTTGTGGTTTTTGATTTGGATTGACGATAAGCCTCGGTATCTCCCCAACGTTCCTGGACCTCATTTTCAAATTGGCTCATGTGAGAGAATTGAAATAGGTAATGATTGCGCCAGCGATAGTTAGATTAATGGCATCGTTTGCAGTTTCAATAATCCACACCTTAAGTGACTCTCCACCAAATACTCGGTGACTAAGAGATGCAAACATTCCAATACCTACACCCAATGCCATTCCTACGAGAGATCCATCGACCACTGAAAAATCTGAATTATTTGCTTGGAGGGAGTTGATGATCAATCCTAAAGTTATGGTCTGAACAAGAATGCCAACAATTGTTCCTCCAAAAAGAAGAACTGGCTTATTTTGCTCGCCAGTTAGTTGCCCAGATGCATTGCCCTTGGCTCTCATCCACACTGGGTAGAAAGTCTTTGGCCCAAACCAAATAGCGCCGCTGATAAAAGAAACAAAGAAGGCTGCAATAACGCCGATGTAGTTGAAATCTGAAAATGTCATACCAAATTGTTTCAGAGACACAGTAGATTTCAAGGTAAGCAGGCGTTAGAATTTACGCATGCGCTTCATTATTTCTGTGATTGATACTCAAACTCGTCCGCCACATACGCCTGAGGAGATCAAGGCGATAGATGATTTCAATGACAAGATTGAGGACGCCGGGCAACGTTTATTCGCCTGCGGAATAGATTCTCCGGATAAGGCACAAGTTTTTGACTCGCGAAATGGCGGATCGGCAACGATCTCTGGCCCACATCATGAATCAAATGAATTCTTCAGTGGCTTCCGGATCGTAAAGGTTGATTCTCTACAGACGGCGCAAAAGCTTGCAGCTGAAGGATCAAGAGCGTGTAATCGAAAGGTTGAACTTCGTCCTTTACTTGGTTAGGACTTGTGCAATCGAAGCTTTAAACCAACCCAAACTCCTAAGAATGCAAAGGCAAAGAAAACCCAACCTGAGATAGCAAAGGCCTGGGTTCCTGATAGCAGCACGCCAATTGTGCAACCCAAGGAAATCATTGATCCCCATCCCAGAAGAACTCCACCAACAAGAGCGGTGAATGTGTTGCGCGGGGTTAGCTTTGAAGGTTTGAAACGATTTCCTGACAATGCAGCCGCAAAAGAGGCGACAACAATTCCTAGTATCAACCAACCGTTGTTGGTAATTGCATCGCTAACCACGGCGATACAACCAGCCATGCGGTCAATTCCATTGATCACCTCAGGCCCAATAGCTCGATCCTCCATGACAGTACGAGCAGTGGTGCTGAGTTGTCGAGTGACTCCAAGAGGTTCAATCCGCAGGTAAGCGATCACGCCGATGACTCCAACAAGAGCACCGGTAGTAACAGGACTCCAACGCTCTGTTATCAAACGCTTAAGAGTTGAAGAAAGCGTGAATTCTGATGCAGGGGTTGACCGGAATGGCTCGGAGTTCTTGCCCTTTTTCAGTGCAAAGACGCCGATAGCAAGAAGAACAAACAAAGTAAGGAGAAGCGAGCCTGAGTAACCGATGTAATGCGGCAACCAAATAGTTGGGGCATCAGAAATTGCATTGAGGTAGAACCAATTCCAAGTTAGAAATCCAAGTGCCAGACCAAAGAATGAACCAATTAACGCTGGAACTGCGCGAAGGTAGCCCTGTCCAAGGCGATACAAGTGTCCGCTGATACATGCACCAGAAAGGGTCATGCCTATACCGAATGCGAAAGCAGCAAGTGCTAGCGGCCAGCTAATAGGAGATATGTGCGCTCCTGGTGGCAATGTGTCGGTAGATGTATCAGGAAGAAATTGTCCGAAGACAACGCTGTAACCAATAGCACCGGTAGCGATAGAAATTAAGACCGAGATAAATGGTGTGGAGTTTTTCTCTTCAATTCCTTCGCGGAATATACAAAAGAAGCAGAAGCGACCTCGTTCAAAAAGAATTCCCAAGGCCGCTCCCATAAGTAGTGAGATGGGAGCTGTGTTTGCTTTTTCACCAGATGAAAGAACGAAAGCCGTTCCTAGCAAGCCGGCAACAATCAGTGTCGAAAAAAGGGTACGAACCTTTTCGGCTTTACTCCATAGCGGAGTAACGGCCCCGGTCGAACCGAGGCCGTTACTCTGTAAT
>CALMBJ010000198.1 GCA_937860175.1 uncultured Actinomycetes bacterium | reverse complement strand
AACAACACCGATAGACCAAGGCTTCACAACACCGACCGATGAATCAAACCAACCACCGCGCAAAGCAAGGTCCCCTGCAGCATTTACCTGCACATGTTCTACGCCTGCCGCAACCAAAAGATCTGCACACTTATCTGCAGCCCATCCCTTTACCAACCCCGATGGATCAAAGCCACCAGCAACCGCCCACGGATCAAAGGCCCCATCACTTAAATCCTTAGCCCGCAAACACAGATCCCACACCTGTTGCACATCATTAGGGCAATCAACTATGCCAACCTTGCCGGCACGCAACCAGGAAACCCAGGAACCATCTTTATAGGTTGAAAAATCTCGATCAACATCTTCGCAAAAGGCGATAACTTTTTCCATGGCGCGATCTAAATCTGCGCCACCGACATTTGTTGAATAACAATCCACATCCACAATCGTTCCCCACACAGGAAACTGTTTACGTAGATGATTCACGCGCTCACTGTACTCGCGCGCCTTACAAACCAGCTTGTGCGAGCGCTCCCTGCAGCGATGTATGCCAGCCGTAACTTGTGTATGAAGCACCAGATGCACCTTGAATATTTGCACTCTGCGCCTTCAATGTCTGCGCCTTCAAAATCGGCACCGCCATATTTGTCCAGCGATCATTGCGCCCACTTGGTGCAACAACTGCAACCGCATCGGTGATTCGCCCATCGACAACTGTAATTTTTACTTGAACATTTCCGTAGTTCACATTTACTGATGGACCGGTAAAGGTTCCATTAACCGCACCCGCTGTTGGTGCTGATGTTGCGGGCGCAGTTGCAACGGTGTTCGTCCCGGAACTTTTTGTTGCAACCGGCCTCGCATTTTTTGTTGCAGCAGCTGTCGCCTTTGTTGTCGCAGCTGCAGGTGAAGAAGATGATGATGAAGCAGACGCACTTGATGTTGCGCCCGGCCCAGTTACAGGTCCACCTGCGATGTTGATCGCGGTGGTGGATCCCAGTTGAGGCGGGGTAATTGCTAACACCGCACCGAGGCCCCCCACAGTGCCTCCTGCGATCAATAGCGCCCGCTTCATCTCATATCCTCGCTTCGCTAAACCTCTCGAATGGTTCAACAGGCTCATATAAGCCCACCAACCTGAATGATTTCTGTGAACGCCCGCAGTTCCCCCGCAGAGTATTTACCAAGGGTAAAGCAAAGGGCAGGTCACCCAAGTAAAGGACTAGCCCAAGACCTCGCGGGCAATACGCCCGATCAGCTTCTCCCAATCAGCATCATTCATATGGGTAGTCGTGATGTCATCGAC
>CALMBJ010000197.1 GCA_937860175.1 uncultured Actinomycetes bacterium | reverse complement strand
GCCTGTCTCGTGGGCTCGGAGATGTGTATAAGAGACAGACTCCATGTATGAGACCTTTCGAATAGTTCAAGAGATCTTACGAAACATCGAAAAGCATTCAGAGGCGGATTCGGTAAGAATTGAGATTGTAGATAACGGCAAAGGTGGCGCAATCCCCCGAGAAAACTCTTATGGCATTGTTGGGTTACAAGAAAGAATCGCAAAAATCAATGGGGAGATCCGTATTGATTCATCATCACAAGGGACAAGTATTGGAGTAACAATTCCTTTGGATCGGTGATGACAAAACTCTTAGTTATAGATGATCATGATGTTGTACAGCAAGGCCTGATCACAGCATTACGTTCGCACGGATTTGAGCAGCTAGATTCAGCTGGAACGCTTAAACAGGCGCGATCTAAGATCGCCGCCTTTAACCCTGATGCAATCATCGTCGATCTGAATCTTCCTGATGGCTCTGGTTTTGAAATTGTTGAGTGGGTCCGCAGATTATCCTCACAAACAGCGATAGTAGTTTTATCCCTGAACGACCCAGCTGGTTTTGCAAAGCTTGCTCGTGCAAGTGGGGCCAATGCATACCTTTCAAAAACTCAATCAATTAGCGAAATTGTTTCGGCAATTAACTTTGCCATTAGTAACCCCGGCTCATTCACCAGCCAACTTGTTGATCTAGACAAAGGTGCGACTGAATTAACTGCCCGTGAGTTTGATGTGCTCTATTTGATAGCAAGCGGGTTGAGTAATGTGCAGATATCAGCCACTTTATTTCTGAGTCTTTCGACGGTTAAAACCCACATCTCGGCGATACTGCGAAAGCTAGATGCTTCCAACAGAACCGGCGCGGTTGCAAAGGCGCGCGAAAAGGGTTTACTTCTCGAGTAGTTGATTAAACCTCGTTGACCAAATCTCCCAACGCCAGTTTTCTTCAATCCACCGGCGACCAGCAGCTCCCATTTCCTGTGATTTTTTTGGATCAGTGAGTAGCGAAATTATTGCTGTGGCGATCTGAGTGTTGTTTGTTCCATCTACAACCCGACATGTTTTCCCTTCGACAACCGCATCTGGTGCTCCCCCAGAGTTACCCGCAACTACTGGTAAGCCACATGCGCTAGCTTCAAGATAAACAATTCCTAACCCTTCAACCTCAAGACCTGTCTCTTATACACATCTCCGAGCCCACGAGACAGGCAGAAATC
>CALMBJ010000196.1 GCA_937860175.1 uncultured Actinomycetes bacterium | reverse complement strand
GCTCAAGGGCGTTGCAAAGAAGGATCGCTGCCAGGGGCATGCAAATGATCCTAAGGAGCCTGGTTTCTTCAGCAAGATCTTTGGAAAGAAAAGCTGATCAGAAAAGTGCCTAACTGCTTTACCTCATTGCTCACCTGGAGTGCCAAGAGATGGATAGTGGCGGTAAGTGTTGCTGTGCTTACTTACTTTGTAATCGCGCTACCAACTGCGGTGGTAGAAAATCCAGTGTTTGGTCGTGAAATTGGCGTAACAAGTTGGTCCGTAACAGTAATTGTTATTTCTTCGATTCTAACGGGATTGCTAACAGCAACATATGTAAAAAATGATTTCTCAGATGAGAACCCTCGGCAGTTAAAGATCGGCGGTGCTGGTGCGCTTCTCTCATACTTTGCAGTCGGATGTCCTGTCTGCAACAAGTTAGCCTTGATTGCCTTGGGGTATTCAGGTGCGATTCAGTACTTTGCACCGATTCAGCCCTATCTAGCCGTTGCTGGGATCGCTTTACTTGCATACTCACTACGAATGCGCCTCAATAACGAGTACTCATGTGCACTTCCTTTTCAAAGTACAAATAAGACGATCGGAGAAAAAGATGGCAGCAATTAATGTGACTGAGGCTCAATTCGAGGAGCTAATCCTTAAAGAAGGCACTGTTCTAGTTGATTTTTGGGCTGCCTGGTGCGGACCTTGTCGATCATTTGCACCTGTATACGAAGCGGCATCAGAGAAGTATCCAGAGTTAACATTTGCAAAGGTTGATACAGAAGCTGAGCAGTCACTTGCTGCAGCTGCCGGAATCACATCTATTCCAACCTTAATGATTTTTAGAGATGGCATCTTGTTATTTAGCCAACCTGGAGCACTTCCTGGTTCGGCATTAGATGATCTAATCTCTCAGGTTTCAGCTCTTGATATGGATGAAATTCGTAAGGAGATTGCGGCTGACGCCAATAAACCTGCAGGCGCTTGAGACCCTCTTGTTTGGGGGTAATTGCGGGAATTTCACGCTTATTCCGCCTCAAACGTGACCTTTTTGTTACCTGAACTTCCTATCTATTGAGCCTGCCCAGGCGTACATTTCCTTAAGTCCAAGGGATTTGACCCCTCAAAACCCAATGACCTTCGAAGGCTCAATTAATAGGCAACACATATCCGAAAGGGACAATGATGTCAGATCTAAATAATGGCATTTCCCGCCGCTCAGTACTTAAGGGTGCTGCAGTTGGTGGTTTAGGAATCGCAGCAGGTGGATCACTACTTGCAGGTTGCGGTTCAGGCGCTACTGGTCCACTTGCATACGGAGCTCGCTCTGTTGATGCAGGCCCAACAGCACAAAACGAAGCTTTGCTTGCTGCGTACACAGCAAAGACAGGCAACGAAGTTAAGTACAACGCAACTGAGTCAAACGCGTTCCAGAACAACCTCTCACAGTATCTACAGGGAACACCTGATGATGCATTTGAGTGGATGGCTGGATACCGCATGCAGTTCTTCGCAGAGCAGGGTCTGCTTGCAGATCTAACTGGCGTATGGGACACAATTGGCGATCAGTACGCAGAGAGCTACAAGATTGCATCAACTGGTCTTGATGGCAAGCAGTACTTTGTTCCAAGATCTTGGTACCCATGGGGTCTTCACTTCCGTAAGTCAATGTTCCAAGAGCTCGGCCTAAATGCTGACAACGTAACAAACTGGGATGAATTCCTAAAGATGCTTGATGGAATGAAGAAGAAGGGTCTAATTGGTTTCGCTGCTGGAAATAAGGGCGGCTGGGAAGCAATGGGAACATTCGACATCCTTAACGCACGTATCAACGGATACCAGTTCCACGTTGACCTTCTTGCTGGCCGCGAAAAGTGGACAGATGCAAAGGTCACAGAAGTATTCACATACTGGGAGCAATTGATTCCTTACATGAACACAAACGTTCTAGATCTCGAGTGGGATGGAGCTATGCAGCTTCTTCTACAGAAGAAGGCTGGATCAATGCTTATGGGTTCATGGTTCGGCGGAAACTTCAAGGAGCAGTCAGAGGCTGACTACCTAGATCTTTCAATCATTCCATTCCCAGAAATCAACCCAGCTAACGGTCGCGACACAATCGATGCACCAATTGATGGCTACTGCGTAGCTGCAAACGGTACAAACAACGAGGGTGGAGCAGACTTCTTGAAGTTTGCTGGAGATATCGAAGGCGTAAACGCAATTCTTGGCGCGAAGGATGCAAACGGACTACCAATTCCGATGACATCTGCGAACAAGGGTCAGGACACATCTTCATACGATCCATTCCAGAAGGAACAGCTTGCTGTTATGGCTGAAGCTAAGTACATCACTCAGTTCCTTGATCGCGATACTCGTCCAGACTTTGCAGGTCCAGTTGTTGGTCCAGCAATCCAGTCATGGTTCAAGAATCCAAAGGACATTGCAAAGATCCAAGATACTTTGCAGTCACAGTGGGATGCACTACCTCCTCTAGCTTAATCTTTGCTTAATCTAAACAATTAACAGAAAGATTAAATAAGAGATAGGGTTATAAGTATGAGCTCGACGGCGAAAGACATCACTAAGGTCTCTCGCCGTCGAGCCTTTTCCAAGGCAGATCGCACGACACTCAGTGCCTTCGTTGGAATTCCACTTTTCTTTCATTTATTGCTTGTATGGATTCCAGCGGTTTTAACAATTCTGCTGTCCTTTACATACTGGTCAGGTATTTCAATCAGCCGAATTAAATGGGCTGGACTTGCTAACTATAAAAATATTTTCTTTGATACCCCAGCTTTCTGGGAAGCGTTAAGGAACAACATCATTTGGCTTGGTTGGTTCGGATTAATCGCAACCCCACTTGGAATTTTGCTTGCTTATCAAATTGATCGTCAGATCCGTGGACATAAGTTTTATGAAACCGCTTACTACCTTCCAGTTGTGCTCTCATTGGCGGTAACAGGAATCATTTGGAACTTTTTACTGCGCCCAGATGGCTTTGTTAATGGTCTCTTCGGACGCGATATCGATAATGCGATCTCATTTTTTGGAAATTACGACATCAATATCTATGTAATTTTGACCATCGCCTCTTGGCGACACATCGGTTACATCATGCTTTTGTACTTAGCTGGCCTTAAGTCAGTTGATTCAGCGCTACGTGAAGCAGCCTCCCTTGATGGCGCAACGGAGTGGCAGACCTTCAAGAAGGTTATTTTCCCTTCAATGAAGCCGGTAAACATCATCGTTATCGTGATTACGATTATCGAATCTCTGCGTGCATTCGACATTGTTTACATCATTTATGGCTCATCGGCAGGATTCCCAATTCTAGGTACCTTGGTATTCCAGAACATTGCAGGCGAGGGGGCATCCATGAAGGGTGCGGCTTACGCTGTGATTCTCTTTGTACTTTCAATCGGCCCAATCATTGCGTACCTACGCACAACCTTTAAGAGTGATGTCCAATGAGCGTAGATCTACAACTCGCACAAGCTGCTGCTAAGTACAAGAATAAGCAGAAGATCAAAGACCGCTTCATCTCTGTCTTTATTGGCATATTCGCACTTGTTTGGATCTTTCCAATCGCTTGGACAATCTGGACCTCATTGCGTCCATACAAAGATGTTCGCGCAAACGGCTTGTTCTCAATTCCAGAGACTTTGAACTTTGATAATTACAGCCAAGCAATTTCTCGCATGGATCTGCCGCTGTATTTCTGGAATACAGCACTAATTACAGTTCCTGCTGTTTTCCTAACTTTATTCTTTGGCTCTTTGATTGCATTTGTAGTGAGCCGTTATTCATTTAAGTGGAATGTCTCATTACTTCTACTTTTCACAGCAGGAAACCTTTTGCCTGCCCAGCTAGTTTTCATCCCGGTCTTCAAGATGTACGTATCTCTAGGTAAAGCAGTAGGAATGCCAAGAATCTTGTATGACTCACCATGGGGTGTTGTTTTGATTCACGTAGCATTCCAGATGGGCTTTGCAACATTTGTTCTATCTAGCTACATGAAGACTGTTCCAAAGGAGATTAGCGAGTCAGCAATGGTTGATGGCGCTAGCGTCTTTACTCACTACACCAAGGTGATGTTGCCTTTACTTCGTCCAGCACTTGCATCATTGGGTGTACTTATGACGACATGGATTTACAACGACTTCTTCTGGGCACTGGTGCTTATGTCTTCGGATTCAAAACGACCGATTACCTCTGCCCTTGGTCGACTGCAGGGCGAATTTGTAACGGATTACAACCTCTTGGCAGCTGGTGCAACTATCGCAGCCTTGCCAACCCTTATCGTCTTCTTCTTACTGCGTAAGCAGTTTGTTTCAGGCCTAACACTCGGCTCAACTAAGGGCTAATTTAAGAAAGCTGGGAGAAATGAAAGCAATTCAGATCACCGAATTTGGTGGTCCAGATGTCATGCACCTCGTAGATCTTGAAGATCCTAAGGCTGCAGAGGGTTTTGAACTTATTGATGTAACTGCAATCGGAATCAACTATGCAGATACACACCAAACAGAGAACTCATACCTGTCTGCACAGAAGCTACCTTTGGTGCCAGGTATCGAAGTAGTTGGAACAACCTCAAAGGGTATTCGCGTTTTAGCACCAGTTGATGGCGGAGGATATGCGCAAAAGGCAATCACTCATGCTTCAACCATGATTCCAATTCCAGCTGGCGTTTCAGATGAGCAAGCACTTTGCATGTTAGTTCAAGGATCAACTGCGTGGCACATTTTGAAAACAGTTGGCCACGTGAAGCCAGGAGAAACAGTTGTAGTACATGCAGCTGCTGGTGGAGTCGGAACAATCGCAATTCAGTTGGCAAAGATGTGGGGAGCAAAGGTAATCGCAGTTGCTTCTTCAGAAGGTAAGCGCGCTCTTGCAACATCACTTGGTGCAGATGTAGTTGTTGAAGCAACACATGAGAACTTGGGCGAGACCATCAAAGCGGCCAACGGCGGCAAGCGTGTTAACTTAATTCTTGAAATGGTTGGCGGAAAGACATTTGATGACAGCCTCGAAATCCTTGCGCCATTCGGTCGCTTGATTACATATGGCATGGCATCACGTGTTGCGCCTACGATGATTCAGCCAGCATCTCTTATGGGTGGCAGCAAGACAATCACAGGATTTTGGTTGTCACATTGCTTCGGCAAAAAAGAGTTAATGAACGATGTCATCGAACAACTCTTTGCCCTTGTTGTTGAAGGAAAGTTGAAGCCGGTAATTGGTGCGACTTATGGTCTGAGCGAAGCAAGCAAGGCTCACAAGGCGATGCTTAGCCGCGAAACAACGGGCAAAATCACGCTAAATCCCGCGCTATAAGTAGGCAATTTTTCCAAAGTGGAAGTTAGAAGGTAGGCTCAGCACTCGATCAACGCCCCCCTAGCTCAGTCGGTAGAGTGTTTCCATGGTAAGGAAAAGGTCACCGGTTCGATTCCGGTGGGGGGCTCGAAAGAGGTCCTTCACCAAGAGGTCCCTAACTTTCTAACGCACAACCCTTGGCGGGGTAGCTCAGCTTGGTAGAGCAAGCGGCTCATAATCGCTGTGTCGTGGGTTCAAATCCCGCCTCCGCTACTAGTTCCACACGCGTGAATTTCGCGCAACGTGCAGGCTCGGGTAACCTAAGCCTCTCGTAATCGACTGAAGGAGTAAGACCATGGCAAGCAAGAGCGCGGACGTACGTCCAAAGATCACCATGGCATGCGTGGATTGCAAAGAGCGTAACTACATCACAAAGAAGAACCGCCGCAACGATCCAGACCGTATGGAACTGAAGAAGTTCTGTCCACGTTGCAAGTCTTCAACACTTCACCGCGAAACTCGCTAATGCTCAATCCCGATTCGGTCGGGCGCACCTTTGAAGGTGCTGAGTTAGTAACAGTCACACAATCTCAAATAGATGCCTTTTGTGCTGTCATCGCAGAGACCAATACGACGGTAGCTCCACCAACCTTTTCAATTCGAATCACACTCGACCAATTTCAAGAGATCTTGTCCAACCCTGAAATTGGATTGGATTGGAGCCGCGTTGTTCATGGCGATCAACGTTTTCACATTAAGCGACCACTTGTCGCTGGCGATTTACTCAAGTGCTCTTCAACTATTGAAAGCTACAAGATTTCATCGGGAAATGAGTTTGTAACTGTTCGATCAGATCTACATTCAGCAAATGATTTAGTTGTTTCAACCTGGTCAACATTGGTGGTTCGCGCATGATTAAAGTGGGTACCGCCTTGGAAGAAAAAGTCTTTTACCTTGATCGCGCAATTCTGAAGGCGTACGCCGATGCAAGCGGAGATCAAAACCCAATTCATCAAAATGAAGAGTTTGCAAAAGCAGTTGGGCTTCCTGATGTGATTGCCCACGGAATGTTAACAATGGCACTAGTAGGCAAGTATGTTTCTGAATGGGCTGGCGGATCACAGCAGGTCATAGAGTTTTCAGGACGCTTCATGAAACCTGTAATTGTTCCGATTAATCAAAAGGTAGATCTGACTGTCTCTGCAACCATTGTTAAGCATGAGGGAAATCAGGTAACGCTTGAGCTCAGTGCAACCTCTGTAGGTGTACAGGTTTTTGGAGCCTCTCAGGCGGTGGTTGTTAAACTGTCTCTTATACACATC
>CALMBJ010000195.1 GCA_937860175.1 uncultured Actinomycetes bacterium | reverse complement strand
GTTCTGAACTTTATGAATGGCAACCAATTTAGCCAGGTGTTCCAAGTAAGGTCCTTTACCAACCAACAAAAGATGAGCGTCGGGAACCTGCTTGAGAATTTCTGGCATCGACTCGATTAAGTGATCTTGGCCCTTTCGGTGCACAAGACGCCCAACCGAGACAATCACCTTCTTGTCATCTATCCCCAACTCTTTGCGCAACTCTGAGGAGTCTTGTGGTGAAAAGTGCTCTACATCTATTCCTGGTGCGATCTTCACCATCTGCTGGCTAGCCTTTTTTGTAAGGCAGCGTGAAATCGCTTTCTGAGTAAAGGATCCTAAATAGGTTAATGAATCAACTGTTGAACCGATTCGACGCATGGCAAGGTTGAAGGGAATTACCTTGGACCACCACACCTCATGTCCATGGGTAAGAGCTATGGTTTTCTCAACGCCCGCTCTTTTCAATGAGGCCGATAACAATCCCAGAGGGGCCGCTGCTCCAAAAGCTGCGACCGTAATCTGTTTAGCTTTAATGATTTGAGTGAGATTGCGTGCAACACGTGGAGTTGGCAGCAAAATCTTTGCTCGATCCCGAATTACCGTAACGCCAAACTTTTCTTTCCAGTGTTGGTCGTATAAATCAGACTCATCTTGAGCAGATGTGTACACAATTGTTGAGCCAAAGGGTCTGCGTTCAATCAACCCGATTAGAAAGGTTTCAATTCCCCCGGCACGCGGGCCAAAGTCATTGGTGACAAAGAGAATTGGATTAGAAACGACGAGCTCCAACCAATGGCTTTCTTCCCAAAGATCCACTTGCTGCAACCTTTACACGAGATCCTTTACGTGGAGCGTGCACCATCTTTCCGCCACCCATATAAATAGCTACATGCGATACCGGGCGACCGTAGAACAAGAGATCTCCAGGTTTGAGAGATTTCAGAGAAACCTTTTTGCCAAGACGAGATTGTGCAGCAGATGAGTGAGGCAATGAGACTCCAGCGGCTTGATAAGCGCGCAAGGTTAGCCCCGAGCAATCCCAAGTTGTCATGCCTGAGGCACCAAAGACATAACGATCACCGATTTGCTTGAGCGCGTACTTCAAAGCGATTCCGGCGCGACCTGAAACACCGCTGGCGCTCTTAGCCGCCTTAAGTGAAGAGGCCTGATCGGCGTTCTCCTCATCCTCTGCAAGTCGAGCCAGCCGCTCTCGCTCAGCCTTACTTAACTTGGAGAGAAGCTTCTCTGCCTCCTCAAGTTTTTTCGCTGCTAATGCAGATTGCGCCGCTAACCTCTTTTGAGTCGCCGCTACTAACGCCACCTTGTCATTGACAGTTAATGTGGTTGCATTCAAACGTTGTTGGGCTGTTTCAAACTTACGAAGTTGGGCAGATTTGCGCCGTGTAATCGCATCTAACGCTCCCGCCGATGAGAGATAGAGAGCTGGATCGCTAGAGAACAAGAGCTCGAAGCTTTGCCCGAAGCCACCGCTCTTGTACTGCTCTACCGCGATGCTTCCTAAGGATTTTTGAAGAGTATCTACCGTCTGTCCCTGGATCTGTGCCTTGGCTTTAATTCCATTAAGGGTTTTAGTAAGAGCTGCTAACTTCACCTTCGCCTCTTGGGCACCTTCAGCGGCGGCGGTTGCATCCTCCTCTAACTGTCGAACCTTGGACTGAACCTGCGCCAAGCTCGGCGCAGCGTTGGCTGCAACTGGGGCCAAAAGCCCAGCAGCTACCGCAAGTGCGGTCAGAGTGCGCAGCCAGAAAGACATAAGGGCAAGGCTAACCCCGCCTATACCCACCTCTCAACCTCAACAAGGCTTCTTTGGCTGTGAATTTTCTCCGCTTTACGCTCCGCGAGCGTTAAATTGAAGCGGAGGTGTCAATCCACTCTCAGCTAACACAGAGAGTGCGCCGACCGTCTCATCGCTGATCTGAGAGGTCTTATCGAGGAAGAAGGAGACCACACAGGTATCGCAGGCGATAGCGGCCATGGTGCAGGTTGAACAATCAATGATCATGTGAAGAAAGGTACAGAGAGCCACTGACAAGTTTTTAAGGCGGGTAAGTAATACTTGGCATGTGGGCGTTGTAGCAACCTTGGTAGTTGGAAGCGATGGTTCGACATCTAAAGAGAGTCGATCGGCAGGTGTTAGCTCGCCGGAAGATAGAAAAGCCTTTCTGCAAAGACGTCGAGAGGTTGATGTCATTATCGTTGGGGGCAATACCGCTCGCCATGAGCCCTACAACCGAACCCCAGTCCCCTTAGTTGTTATCTCACGCTCCTTAGTAAATCCAGTGCAGGGAAATCACTTGGCGCTGTTTTGGAACTGCTCCCCAGCTAAAGCTGTTGAGAAAGCTAGAAAGATCTTCGGAGAAAAGATCTTGATCGAAGGCGGAGTTTCAATGATCAATGAGTTGATCTCTCATAAGTTGATTGACCAACTAGAGCTCAGTGTCACAACAGCCAGCGGTGGCGAGGACAAGATAGATATCAATGAGCTTTTGTCCCATTTTTCGCAGGTGAGTAAGCGCATCGATGCAGAAACTATTTTTTACTCAGCCAGAAATTAGAAGGCAGAGATTAAGGAGACGCCAGTAACAGCCAAGGCGATTCCAACATATTGAACTTTGTGCAATCTTTCATTTAAAAACTTGAATGCCAAAAGCGCAGTTGCGATTGGGTACAGCGATCCAAAAACCATCGCAACTGAAACGAGGCCCTTTGTCGTTGCTACTCCCAGCAAAAGATTTGCCATGAAATCAGCTGCTCCAATAAAAATCAAGATCGGCAGATCTTTCCTTGAAAATTTTCCGGTAGTTCTAAACTTGAGCGCAAGTGAGATAGTGACAAAAAATGTGGCACCGCGCATCGAGACCATTGTCAGCAAAGCACTTTCTTGAGAACCAATTGACATAAATGTCAGCGACATTCCAAATCCTGCTGCCGCCCCTAGTGCCAAAAGCAAGGGTTTGATGGGCAAGCCATTTGATAGCTCAGGTCCACTTGCACAAAAAACTCCAATCAATGCGATGACAATTCCCATCGATGCGATCATAGAAAGCTTGTCGCCAGTCACGATTGCATAGATCAATGGAATTACCGCGCTCATCGAACTAATCGGTGCGACAACTCCCATACGCCCTGTAGATAGTCCTTCATATAAACAGGCCAAGCCGATGTAACCAAACAAACCTGCCAGCGCACCTGACAGAAGGTAACCATCTAATCCAGTAGCTCGACCTGCTGTGTCTCCTGAAACAACAACTATCAGCAAGCCAACAGCTAGACCTATAACCTGGGAAAAACCTAGAACTGCAAATGGGTGGCGCATCTTGCTCATTCGACCCGCAAAAAAATCTGCGCTTCCCCAGAGTGCACTTGATAGAAGCGCTAAGAGTGATGCCATAGAGACAAGGCTACCGCCCCGCCTCCCAAGAATCAGGCTCTCTCATCTTTATCCTAAGTCAGTGGATGCGAATGGTTTTGAGCGTTTAATCGATCATCTTCGTACCGTTACTCCAAGAGCCGAGTTAACACTTACAGAGGTTCCAGCGCCGCAAAAGTTAGCAACCTACGCCTTTGCATTTTCTGCAGATGCATCAAACGGTCTTATTGGAGAGCAAGAGGATGAGATCGCTAATGGTCGATTTGTGCTTTTGCACGAGCCGGGTGGCCAGGCAACTTGGGATGGAGAGTTTCGCTGCGTCACCTTCGTTAGCGCAGATGTTGATCCCATCATGCAAGAGGATCCATTGCTCCCGGAGGTTGGCTGGAGCTGGTTTCTAGAATCACTCGACATCAATGGATGTAAATACAACTCACCAAGTGGGACAGTTACCAGAGTAACTAGCGCCTCCTTTGGAAAGTTATCACCTCGAAACAATGAGGCGGAGATTGAAATACGTGCATCATGGACACCTGTTGTTGAGGATCCGAAGGAGATCATTAATCACATCATCAGCTGGTGTAATTTGATTTCAGAGGTTGCTGGCTTGCCACCCGTACCTGAAGGTGTCTCATCGATTTCATCCTCACGCAGGCGTTAAGTATGAGCGATGAAATAGTTGCGGTTCCTTTATTGGAGCCAGCTGAAGGTACTCCTGATGTCATCGATAATGAACAAGCTTTTCGAGAGGCCTTAAATCTTCTTTCGCAAGGTGAAGGTCCATTCGCGGTAGATGCCGAGCGGGCATCTGGGTTTCGTTACAGTGCTCGTGCCTACTTGATTCAAATAAAGAGAAAAAATGGTGGACTGCATTTAATTGATCCAATTCCATTTGGACCTGGGCACTCTCTTTTTGTAGAACTCAATACGCTGCTCAATACCGATGAGGTAATCCTCCATGCAAGTACCCAGGATCTACCATGTTTACGAGAATTGGGAATAAATCCAGTAAAGCTCTTTGACACTGAATTAGCAGGCAGAATCGCAGGTTTACCCCGTGTTGGATTAGGACCACTTCTTGAATCTTTAATGGGAGTTACGCTGGCGAAGGAACATAGCGCCGCCGATTGGTCGGCTAGGCCACTGCCAAAAGAGTGGCTGACTTACGCCGCCCTCGATGTAGAACTCCTTGTCGAACTACGTGACTCGATGAACTCTATTTTAGAGAATGCAAAGAAGCTTCGTTGGGCTAATGAGGAGTTCGCTTCGATCTTGCTGGCACCTCCTGCCCCGCCGCGAGTTGATCCTTGGCGCAGAACTTCAGGGATGCATAAGATAAAAAGACGTGATCAATTAGCAATCATCAAATCGCTTTGGACCGCACGAGATGGTGTGGCGGCAAAGCAAGATATTGCACCTGGAAAGTTGCTCAATGACTCTGCGATTGTAGAACTAGCGATCGCCGCTCCAACTAATAAAAAAGAGTTTGAAAAGTGTTTGCGACCATTGGGGCTGAGGGCGCGTTGGATGGAGAATCTGCAGTTATGGCTCGACTCAATTGCAACAGCCGTTGCCATGCCCGAAGAGCAATGGCCGGCTATGCGAACAAATGCCGATACCTTGCCGCCAATAAAGTTATGGCGAGATAAGTTTCCTGAGAAGTTTGCTCCCCTTTCTCATGCACGAGCTGCGATTGAGTTGATCGCCAAGGAGAATGAGATTCCAGTTGAAAATCTCATCACCCCCGAATTTGTCCGTCGCATTTGCTGGAAGCCACCTGTTGGTGCAACCTCGACCCTTTCGATTCCTGAGGTGGAAAAAGCGCTCTCTGAACTAGGCGCCCGTCCATGGCAGATTGATTTGGTAGCCCCAGCATTGGCTGCGGCGCTTCTAGAGCGTGAACCGATCCCGGTTGAGGAGCCAGAGACCACTCCTGAAGAGGGCTAGATAGGTGCTGTCACAAACTCATACTCACGAGTAACATCTGCTCCATACCTAGATAAAGCCAAAGCTAGAAAAAGCCAAGCCTAGAAAAGGAAGCGCCATGTCTCGCACAGTTGTTCTCGTTGATGCAGTTCGTACCCCATTCGGCAAAGCCGGCAGTATGTATGCCGGTACCCGAGCCGATGATCTAATGGTTCGCGCAATCCGTGGTCTTCTTGAACGTAACCCAAAGATTGATCCTGCAAGTATTGAAGATGTAGCTATCGCTGCTGCAACGCAAACTGGTGACCAAGGCATGAACATCGGACGAAGCGCAGCGTTGTTGTCAGGTTTACCAAACACCGTTCCTGGTTACTCCATCGATCGCTGGTGTGCAGGCGCACTCACCGCTGTCACAACTATTGCAGGTGCTATCGCAATGGGAACAAATGAGATTGCGATCGCTGGTGGCGTTGAGCACATGGGCAACCATCCAATGGGTGAAGGTATGGATCCAAATCCTCGATACCTTGCAGAGCGCATCGTTGAACAAGATGCACTTGCAATGGGCGCAACCGCTGAACGTTTACATGATCGCTTTCCACAGTTAACTAAGGAGCGCGCAGATCGTTATGCGATGAACTCACAGTTAAAGACTGCAAAGGCTTATGCAGAAGGAAAGATTCAACGCGACTTGATTCCAACGGCTGCACGCAGCGCTGAACTTGGCTGGACCGTCGCAACAGTTGATGAGGCGCCTCGTCCGCAAACTACGATGGAAGGACTTGCCGGACTTAAGACACCGTTTCGTCCCTCTGGTCGAGTAACTCCAGGAAACTCTTCAGGGCTTAACGATGGAGCAACAGCTGCCCTTCTTGCTAGTGAAGAAAAGGCGTTGGAGCTTGGATTAACAATTAAAGCAAAGATGGTTACCTTCGCATTTGCTGGTGTTGAGCCAGAGATCATGGGATATGGACCAGTTCCTTCAACCCTTAAGGCGCTCAAGCAAGCGGGCCTAAAGATTGAGGATATTGGCGCATTTGAGGTTAATGAAGCCTTTGCTGTTCAGGTTATCGCCTTCTTGGATCACTTTGGAATCGCAGATGATGACCCTCGCGTAAACCCTTACGGTGGAGCGATCGCTGTCGGTCATCCCCTTGCATCATCAGGAGTGCGTCTAATGCTTAATCTTGCACGCACCTTTGAAGCGCAACCAGAGGTTCGTTACGGAATTACAACAATGTGTATCGGTCTAGGCACTGTCTCTTATACACATCTGACGCTGCCGACGATCTACTCTGT
>CALMBJ010000194.1 GCA_937860175.1 uncultured Actinomycetes bacterium | reverse complement strand
GTTTGGTCCAGATGTAACCACACGTTTGCGACCATCCTTTTTTCCTTTTACTGAACCTAGCGCTGAGGTAGATATCTTCTTTAACAATCGCTGGATCGAATGGGGCGGTTGTGGAATGGTGAATCCAAAGGTATTGGCAACCTGTGGAATTGATACAGATGTTTACAGTGGCTTTGCATTTGGAATGGGTCTCGAGCGCACCCTAATGGTGCGTCATGGGATTACAGATATGCATGACATCGTTGAAGGTGACCTACGTTTCACACGTCAGTTTGGAGTTGGCCTCTAATGCGCGCTCCTCTGTCCTGGATCAAAGAGTTTGTAGATATTCCTGCATCAGTGACAGCTGATCAGATCTCAGATGGACTTATTCGAGTTGGTTTTGAGGTTGAAGAGATCATTTATCAGGGCGCAGATTTAACCGGGCCACTGAAGTTTGCAAAGGTACTATCAATCGAAGAGATCACCGAGTTCAAGAAGCCAATTCGCTATGTAGGCCTTGACTGCGGTGAGGGTGAAACTCGCTATGTAATCTGTGGTGCAACAAACTTTGCGGTGGGCGATCTTGTAGTTGCTGCCCTGCCAGGTGCGGTTCTTCCTGGAGATTTCAAGATTGGTGCTCGTGAAACCTACGGTAAAACCTCGAACGGAATGATTTGCTCAGCTCGCGAACTCGGAATCAGTGAGGATCACGAGGGAATCATGGTGTTCGCAGAAGGCGAAGTGAGTATTGGCGCTGATGCAATTGAGCAATTACAGATCAATGATGTGATCTTCGATGTAGCGGTTAATCCCGACCGTGGATATGCATTGAGTATTCGCGGAATAGCACGCGAAGTTGCCGCCTCGCTTGATCTTAAGTTCACAGATCCTGTTAACGCATTACGTGATTTGAAGTTTGAGGAGACAGGCAAGGGTGTAACTGCAAAGATTGCAGACAAGTCAAGCGCATCCGTCTTCTATCTTCGAACCCTTTCTAACTTTGATCAAAAAGCTACAACGCCAATCTGGATGCGTCGACGAATTGAGAAGATGGGCATGCGCTCTATCTCCCTGGTTGTGGATGTAACCAACTATGTAATGCTCGAGCTTGGGCAACCACTTCACGCCTTTGATAGATCAAAGATTAAAGGTGGCTTAACAATCAAGCGAGCTGCTTCTGTTCAGAAATTTAAAACACTCGATGGAGTAGAACGCACATTAAATCCAGATGATTTGATGGTCTGTGATGATGAACAACCATTAGCCCTTGCCGGAACTATGGGAGGACTCTCATCAGAGATCACAGAAACAACCACAGAGATCGCACTAGAGGCGGTTCACTTTTGTCCAGTCTGTATCGCTAAGAACTCACGTCGCCATAAGCTCTCTTCCGAGGCCTCACGCCGTTTAGAACGTGGCGTTGATCCTTCGCTAGCCGAGTTTGCATCGGCGCGATTTGTACAACTTCTCACCGCTCATAGTTCAGCCAAGCACGTTGCAACTGTGGTTGATGGTGAACCAATCTATGCACCGCTGGTAACGATTGACCCTTCCTATGTTTCAAAGACACTTGGGTTTGAGGTGCCAGCTGACAAAGTCGCCCAGCTGCTTCGTGTCATTGGCTGCGATGTCGATGAAAAGAGCTTCACCATTGATCCACCTTCATGGCGCGCTGACCTCTTAACAGCCGCTGATTTCACCGAAGAGGTAGCCCGCATGATCGGCTACGACAAGATTCCATCGATTCTTCCACCGCGCCCATTGCATGCAACCTTAACTCCCACACAAAAGCGCCGTCGCGCAGTTGCAACGATGTTGGCAAGCCGCGGCTTGGCTGAGGTTCAGACCTTCCCATTCACCAACCAAACAACCATTGATTCCATGGGTTTTGTTGGAGAACGCGCTGCAACTTATAAGGTTGCAAATCCAATGTCTGAAGAGTTTCCTTTGATGCGCGTACATCTTGTCCCTGGTTTGATTGAAGTTGCAGCGCGCAATATCAGTCGCGGAGCAAAGGATTTTGCTATCTTCGAAATGGGCTCGATCTTCCGCGGCTCCCAGAAGTTAGTGCCCGCTATTTCACCTGATCTAGCAAAACGACCAGATCAAAAGATTATTGATGAGATCTTTGCAAGTGTCCCAACACAGGGGTATCACGTAGCTGGGCTACTTGTTGGAAAAGTTGAAAATGAGAATTGGCAAGGCAAAGCTCGCGCCTACAACTGGCAGGATGCGATCGCCTTTGCGCAGGATATTTTGCAGCTGTGTAACCTCGAGTGGAGCGTTGCTCGTTCAGATCTTGCCCCATGGCATCCTGGTCGTTGCGCAGAGTTGGTCGTTAATGGCAAGGCGGTTGCTCACGCTGGTGAACTGCACCCACGCATCGTCGCAGCCTACGGTTTGCCAGAACGATCCGTTGCTTTTGCGGTAGCGCTCAACGCGCTGCCTGATTCGGTGCTAGTGCGTCCAACCAGAGTTGGCACCATGCCGGCTGCGGTTCAAGATGTTGCCTTGATTGTTGATTCAACGGTGAGCGCAGCACAACTTGAGTCAGCACTGCGTGAGGGCGCAGGAGATTTACTCGAATCAATCACCCTGTTTGATCGTTACGACAAGATCGGGGAGGGCAAGATCTCACTGGCCTTCACCTTGGTCTTCCGTGCCTCCGATCGCACACTTACTGGCGAAGAGGTTTCAGCTATGCGTGAAGCGGCAACCGCACTGGCTGCTGCAAGGTTCGGAGCGGTCGTACGCACCGCATAATTATGCATAAGATTGCATAATTATAGATAATCCCTTACGCTGGGCTCATGAAAACAGCGGTTATAGGCGCAAGCGGATATGCAGGCGGAGAGCTCCTCAGACTTTTGGCAATTCATCCCAAGTTCGAGGTTGCGGCGGTTAGCGCACACTCAAATGCAGGGGAGCAGGTCACCTCTATCCATCCGCAACTTCAAAGCTATGCCGGACGTGAATTTGTTTCCGCAGATTCGATTGATTTTTCTACGATCGAACTAGCATTTCTAGCCTTGCCACACGGTGAATCAGCGGCATTAATTGCAAAGATTCCTGATCATGTAAAGATCATTGATCTAGGAGCAGATTACAGATTGGAAAACCCTGCTCAATGGGAAAAGTATTATGGCGGAAAGCATGCTGGGGCTTGGGTATATGGAATGCCAGAGCTGGGCGCAGGCCAACGCGAAGCGATTAAAAAAGAAAGCAGGGTTGCAAACCCTGGTTGCTATGCAACCTCCATTTCATTGGGAATCGCTCCCGCGATATCAATCATTGATACCTCAGATATTGTTGTGGTGGCAGCCTCAGGTACAACTGGCGCAGGCAGAAGTGCAAAAATCAATTTGATCGGCAGCGAGGTCATGAACTCGCTCACCTCTTACAAATTTGGTGGAGTCCACCAGCACACACCTGAGATTGAGCAAGCGCTCTCAGCGATAGCTAGCAAAGAAGCAAAGATATCCTTCACACCTATTTTGGCCCCTATGCCCCGTGGAATCCTGTCTACAATCACTGCAAAACTCACAAAATCAGTTACAACTGAGCAGGCACACGATCTTTTCTCGCAGCATTACGCCAATGAATTCTTTGTTGATCTGCTACCGCAGGGGCAGATGCCAAAAACAAGCGCAGTTACCGGAAGTAACAAGGTTCAGATTCAGGTTGCGGTCGATGTCCACACAAATCGAATTGTCGTATCTGTGGCAATAGATAACCTGGGCAAAGGTGCTGCAGGTCAAGCGATTCAAAATGCAAATTTGATTTGTGGCCTTGCAGAAAACAGTGGCCTAGCGTTCGACGGTGTTGGCGCATGAAGCTACCTCAAGGATTTCGATCTGCATCAATTGCCGCAGGTCTAAAGAGCACTGGTGCTTTGGATTTAACCTTGATCGAAAATCAAGGCCCGCAGTTCATAGGAACAGCTGTTTTCACCTCCAATAAGGTTGTGGCAGCGCCGGTTATTTGGTCCCGTCAAGTTGCTCAGGGTGGGGTAGTAAGGGCCGTAGTACTTAACAGTGGTGGAGCAAATGCATGTACCGGACCCGATGGCTTTGCAGATACACACAAGACGGCAGAACATGTTGGCCAATTGCTTGAGATCTCATCAGCTGAAGTAATCGTCTGTTCGACCGGCTTGATCGGTGAACGCCTTCCAATGCAAAAAATCATTGCAGGCTTGGATGCAATAGCAAAGGTTCTAAGCGTCGACGGTCTGCAAACCAGCGCTCAAGCGATCATGACCACAGACTCTGTTCCAAAGATCGCTACCGCAAGTATCAATGGTGCAGAGTTTGCAGCAATCGCAAAGGGTGCCGGAATGCTCGCCCCTGCACTGGCAACGATGTTATCTGTTGTTATGACCGATGCAATTGTTTCTGAGAATGCTAAAGAGATCTTCAAGCGTGTAACTGATCGTACATACAACCGTATCGATTCAGATGGTTGTACATCCACAAATGACACCGTGCTCTTCATGTCATCTGGTGCAAGCGGGGCGACTATCTCCGACTTGGATTTGGAAATGATGTTGATGAAGGTCTGCGGATCTTTGTCTGATCAGCTAATCGCCGATGCAGAGGGATCAACCAAGACCGTGGCGATTACAGTCATCAATGCCGCTTCAGAAACAGATGCGGTTGAGGTTGGACGAGCGTGTGCACGTAACAATCTCTTAAAGGCGGCGATCTTTGGAGGAGATCCCAACTGGGGTCGAGTCCTTGCAGCGGTTGGAACCGCTGATGCGCACATGGATCCGCTAAAAATCGATGTAAAGCTAAATGGGGTTCAGGTGTGCACTAATTGCGCCCCTGATGCGGATAAGAATCTGGTGAAGTTCGTTGACCGATTGGTTGAGATTGAAGTAAACCTGAAGGTTGGTTCATCGAGCGCCACGATTATGACTAATGATCTTTCACATGATTATGTTCACGAGAACTCTGCGTACTCATCATGATCGTCGTTAAATTTGGTGGGCATGCGATGAAGGATGAGAATGGCAACTTTGCAAAAGCCATCTCAGCTGCCCTAGCCACCGGAGAAGAGGTCGTTGTTGTTCATGGCGGAGGTCCGCAGATCGATGCAGCCCTGAAAGCTAAAGAGATCACTAGTCAATGGCTAGGTGGCTTCAGAGTCACGACGCAGGCGATCTTTGATGTTGTAGAAGATGTATTGGTGAATCAAGTGGGCCAGCAAGTTGCCGCAACGCTCAGTCGGTCAGGTATCAAAGCAAAGGCAATGTCGGCACGTTCCTTACCGACGGTGATCGCAAAGCGTCGCACAACCTTGATCGATGGAACGCCAGCAGATCTCGGCTTTGTCGGGGAAGTGCAAAAGGTAAACCCCGCACAACTCTTGGAGATCATCGAGCAAGGATGTGTGCCAGTTGTGGCCCCGGTTTCATCTGATGAAGATCTTAAAACCGGTTTGAATGTAAACGCTGATTTTGCTGCTGCATCTATCGCTGCAGCGTTAGGTGCTTCGCAGTTGATCGTAATGACCGATGTTGCAGGCATTTATCGCAACTGGCCAGATAAGAGCTCATTAATCGATTTAATTTCGGCAGCTGATCTCGAAGCGATCAAAGCAGGATTTGCAGAAGGTATGGCGCCTAAGGTGCAGGCCGCTTTAGATGCCTTGTCATACGGGGCGCAGGCGGTTCGAATCATTGATGGAACAGATCCCGATAGCTTTGCATCAGCACTTGCTGGTACAGGCGGAACCTTGGTGGTTGCATGAGTAACAAAACCGTAATTACACAATGGAAAAACTCAGTTCAGAATAACTATGGAACGCCTTCTGTTGCGCTAGTTAGAGGTAAAGGCATCCTTGTAACTGATGCTGATGGAAAGCAGTACCTTGATTTCCTTGGCGGTATCGCAACCAGCATCTTGGGCCAAGCACACCCTGCAATTGTGAAAGCTGTTTCTAAACAAGTTTCGACGCTAAGTCATGTCAGTAATTTTTACGCCCACCCCAACGCCGTTGCGCTAGCGGCAAAGTTAACGGCAATGACTGGCGATAAGAGCGCAAAGGTGTTTTTCTGTCAGTCAGGTGCTGAAGCCAATGAGGCCGCACTCAAACTTTCACGTCGCACCGGTAAAAGCCGAGTAGTTGCTGCACAAGGTGCATTTCATGGACGAACCATGGGAGCGCTATCTCTTACTGGGCAGCCTGCCAAGCGCGAACCTTTTCTTCCATTAATTAAGGGCGTCAAACATGTTCCTTATGGTGACATCAACGCAATGCGCAAGGCGGTAAGTAGAAAAACCGCTATGGTCATCATCGAACCAATAATGGGAGAAGCCGGTGTCATTGTGCCGCCTGCGGATTACCTGCAACAGCTTCGACAACTCTGTGATGACAAAGGTGCTTTGCTTGTCATCGATGCAGTCCAAACCGGAATGGGCCGTACTGGTGATTGGTTTGGCTACGAGTATTCAGGAATCACACCAGATGTCATTACATTGGCTAAAGGCCTCGGTGGTGGGTTGCCGCTTGGCGCCATGATCGCCTTAGGGAAGGCGGCCGATCTCTTTCAACCAGGTGACCATGGCTCCACCTTTGGCGGCAATCCGGTAACTACAGCGGCGGGACTGGCGGCAATCAACTTTATTGAATCAAAAAAGATT
>CALMBJ010000193.1 GCA_937860175.1 uncultured Actinomycetes bacterium | reverse complement strand
AACTTCGGGTGAAACCACAACGCTGGTTAATCCTGCAACTGGGCAGCCCTTTGCTACAGCCCCTAAATCAAATGCAGCAGATATTGATGCAGCATTTAAAGCGGCAAGTGATGCATTTGTAGATTGGAGGGATTCAACACCCTCACAACGCCAACGCGCATTGCTGAAGATCGCAGATGCGATTGAGGAGCGAGCTGATGAAGTTATCGCTATCGAGGTAGAGAACACAGGTAAGCCAATCTCATTGACCACCTCTGAAGAGGTTCCGCCAATGGTTGATCAAATTAGGTTTTTTGCAGGAGCGGCACGTAACCTTGAAGGAAGATCTGCTGGTGAGTACATGCCAGGCATGACATCAATGATTCGTCGTGAACCAGTAGGTGTTATTGGTCAGGTAACTCCATGGAACTACCCAATGATGATGGCTGTCTGGAAGTGGGCACCAGCAATTGCTGCAGGAAATACAGTTGTCCTAAAGCCAAGTGATACAACTCCGGCATCTACCGTATGGATGGCAAATTTGATGGCAGAGTTTTTGCCAGCAGGTGTTTTCAACGTTGTCTGTGGTGAGCGCGAAACAGGTGCTTCACTTGTCAATCACAAGCGCCCTGACATGGTTTCTATCACCGGATCAGTTGGAGCAGGTATTCAAGTTGCAGAATCTGCAGCAAAGCAGGTTAAGCGTGTCCACCTAGAGCTTGGTGGAAAAGCCCCTGTAGTTGTATTTGCTGATGCAGATCTAGCAGCAGCGGCAGAGGCGATTGCAATCGCTGGTTACTTCAACGCTGGTCAAGATTGCACTGCAGCAACGCGAGTAATCGTCCAAGAATCTGTTTACGATGATTTTGTAGCGCTGCTTACCGAGCAAGCTAAGGCTGTGGCCATTGGCGCACCTGCCGATGATGATGTCTTTTTAGGGCCGGTCAATAACAGCAACCAATTGGCACGGGTGAGCGATCTGCTTTCTCGGGTCCCAGCCCATGCTCAGGTTATGACTGGAGGAGCAGCCCTTGATCGCGCTGGCTTCTTCTTCCCGGCAACTGTGGTTGCAGGCCTTCATCAGGATGATGAGCTGATTCAAAAGGAGATCTTCGGACCGGTAATCACCGTTCAAAAGTTCAGCGATGAGGCGCAGGCGGTCTCAATGGCAAATGGCGTCGATTATGGATTGGCCTCTAGCGTCTGGACCGCCAACCATGGAACAGCGATGCGGATGGCAAAGGCCTTTGATTTTGGCTGCGTCTGGATCAATACCCACATCCCATTGGTTGCTGAAATGCCTCATGGAGGGTTCAAGCGCTCTGGATATGGCAAGGATCTCTCAGCCTACGGATTTGAGGATTACACGCGCATTAAGCATGTGATGACTAATCTGGGGGCGTAGTATTTCCCCCTGTTGGAGCGACCCGCTTCAACAGTCTCTATCAACCAACAACACACAGAAAGCTTGAGGCTCGGTAATCCGACAACTAGCTTGTGCTTAACCCTTAAGGAGTAAATCAGTATGTCAAAAGAAAGTTCACTCTCACCGGAAGCTCGATCGATAATCGGTGCAATGGTTTCACGTCGTGCAGTACTTGCAGGCGCAGGCGGTTTAGGTGCAGCAGGGTTACTTGCTGCGTGCGGCGGATCTGATTCCGCAGATGGTGCGAACGGTGTTCGCTGGGGTAACTGGCCTTTGTACCTTGATTTTGATGAGGAAACAAAGACATACCCAACACTTGAAAAGTTCAAAGAGCAGTCAGGTATTAACGCTGAGTACTTTGAAGATTACAACGATAACGATGAGTTCTACGGAAAAGTTCAAGCGCAACTCAAGCTTGGCGAAGATATCGGTTATGACGTTGTAACACCTACAGACTGGATGGCAGCACGCTGGATCCGTCTTGGTTACACACAAAAATTTGATGCAGCAAATATTCCAAACAAGTCAAATATTTTGGCTTCACTCGCATCACCATCTTTTGATCCAAACCGTGAGCAAACATTGACATGGCAGGGAATCATGGGTGGATTTGGTTGGAATGTAGAGAAGAATCCAAAGGGTATTCGCACAATCGAAGATCTATTTGCGCCACAGAACAAGGGAAAGATCGTTGTTCTCTCTGAAATGCGCGACACCATCGGAATCATCTTGCTATCTCAGGGCGTAAATCTTCAGACAGTTACAGAAGACCAGTTCATGAACGCAATTGATTTCATGGAGAAGAAGATCGCTGATGGTTGGATCCGCGGCGTTAAGGGTAATGAGTACGCAGAAGACCTCACATCAGGTGATGCAACAGCTGTAATTGGCTGGTCTGGCGATATGTTCATCTTGAAGTCTGAAAATGAAGGAAAGTTTGACTTTGCTCTTCCTGAATCAGGTGGAACGATCTCAGGTGATAACTTCGTAATTCCTTCAACAGTATCTGCAGAAGGCAAGGCAAATGCAGAGAAGCTGATCAACTTCTACTACGACCCAGCGATCGCTGCTGAGGTAGCGGCCTACGTTAACTACGTATGTCCGGTAGAGGGTGCGCAAGCAGAGATGGAAAAGATTGATCCAGCTCTTGCAGCAAGCCCATTCATCTTCCCTGATGCTGCAATGTCTTCAAAGCTCAACGTCTTCCGTTCACTTACTCCTGCAGAAGAGACTGCATGGGGCGAGGCGTACCAGAAGGCCGCCGGCAACTAGTGGCAGACGTTTCATCTGCAACTCGAGGAGATTTACGTCTTACTCGAATTACAAAGACATATGGAGATTTCACCGCAGTTAATGATTTGTCATTAACAATTCCTGAAGGTTCATTCTTTGCATTACTTGGACCTTCAGGATGCGGCAAGACGACAACCCTGCGAATGATCGCAGGGTTGGAAGAGCCAACTGTTGGCAGTATCCATTTAGGTACAACTGATATCACGACCAAGCGTCCCTATCAGCGACCAATTAATACTGTCTTTCAGAAC
>CALMBJ010000192.1 GCA_937860175.1 uncultured Actinomycetes bacterium | reverse complement strand
GCGAAGCTCCTCAAGCACACCTAACAAGCGGCCAAGGTTTACATCATCAAGTGCCGCCTCGACCTCATCAAGTACATAGAAAGGGCTTGTGCGTGATTTAAAGATCGCAACTAACATGGCAACAGCGGTCAAAGACTTTTCGCCACCTGAAAGCAATGAAAGACGCTTTACACGCTTTCCTGGTGGGCGTGCCTCAACATCAACACCGGTAGTTAATGGATTGTCTGGATCTGTCAGGATCAAGCGGCCATCTCCACCTGGAAATAGTCGAGCGAAAATATCCTCGAAGTGCTTCGCGGTTTCTTCGTACGCTTCCATAAAGATCGATTGAACTCGGTCATCAACCTCTTTTACGATATCTAGCAGATCCTTCTTTGTGTTTTTCAGATCCTCTAACTGTTCAGCAAGGAATTTCAAACGCTCTTCAAGAGAGGTGTACTCCTCTAGCGCAAGAGGGTTGATCTTTCCTAGCAAATTCAATGAGCGCTCAGCTGAAGCAAGGCGCTTTTCTTGTTGATCTCTTCGGTATGGAACCATCTCGGTAGAGATGATTTCGCCATCCTCAGTTTCGTGGAAGGTTGGCACATCTTTATCTGGTCCGTACTCATTAACCAAGGTTGCGGTATCGATGCCAAACTCTTCAACGGTCTTTGCCTCGAGCGTCTCGATGCGCAAGCGTTGCTCAGCACGTGCGATCTCATCTTTGTGCACACTTGAAGTGAGCTGTTCTAGTTGTGAGGCTAGTTCACGTCCACGTGTACGCACAGTCAAGGTTTCACCATCACGAGCTGCGCGAGACTCTTCTAAACGGCCACGCTCTGTTGCAGCCTTAGCTATGGAGCGCTCGATATGAATCAATACTTCGTATGCCGCTTCAGCAACTGCTTGAGAAATTATTGCCGCACGAGCTCGAGCACTGCGTCGGACAATCGCACGTTCTGATGCATCTCGTTCGGCTTGCGCAGATTGCTCTAAGGCGATTGCACGTGCTGCGACAGAATCAACTCGCTCTTCAATTGTGCGCACTGCAAGTCTTGCCTCTACTTCAGAGGTGCGTGCAACCGATACCTGGTTGCGTAGTACCTCTGTACGAGAGTGATCAGGTTCTGCCACTTCTCCACGTTGCTGAAGCTGACTCTGGGCGATAGTGATCTCACCTTCATCGCGAGATTTTGCAGCTGTTGCCTCATTTATTGAGGTATTAAGACGTTCCACCTCTGCCATCGCAGATTTCATATTTTGACCAGAAACTGCAAGCTGCTCAGTTAAAGCTGCGATGCGTGCATCTGATTCATTGAGCTTTGAAAGGGCAGCATCAAAATCCGCTTGTCGCGAAGATACTTCGGTTGTAGCCGTTGAGATCTCAAATTTAAGTCGATCACAATTGTGAGTGATCTCTTGAAGCTTGGTTTCTAGATCATCAATTAAAGCCTTGATCTCAATTAAAGATGTAGAAGATTTAGAGCCACCTCGCGCACGGCTACTCGAAATGACATCGCCATCTCGCGTCACCACAGTAAGCG
>CALMBJ010000191.1 GCA_937860175.1 uncultured Actinomycetes bacterium | reverse complement strand
GTGCATAACAGGGTGTACTGCGCGGAGCCATCCTGGATCTTGCTTAAATCATTGGTCAGGCATTGGTTGAGAAACTCCAAGGCTCCCTCGCCCGTGACCGAAGCCTTTCCTAGATGGGAAACATCAAAGAGGCCTACCCGCTCGCGGACCGCGGCATGTTCTGCAAGGACGCCAGCCCCCGGATACTCAATCGGCATCATCCAGCCACCAAAATCGGCCATCTTCGCGTTGAGCGCTAGGTGTTTATCGTTTAGTGGCGAGCTCTTCATTGTGCAAACCTACCAAGAGTTCTATTACGCTTGCGGGTATGAGCACATTAAAGATTTCAGATGGTGTCGTTAAAGATGAGGTTCTAGTTCTAGGGCTTGCCTCCACTAATTCAAAGGGCGGTCTGGCCATTGAAACTGGTGAAATGGCGATTGATACAAAGACAGTTCTTGCGCAGTTGGCGGATATGGGTGCAACCGGAAAATTTGATGAGGTCATCAAGGTTCCAGGTACTCATGTTCGTTTGTTGGTCTTTACTGGTCTTGGTACTAAGTCAGCTCAGTACTCCCATGAAACCCTTCGCCGTGCGGCAGGTGCAGCATCACGTGCATTAGCCGGAAACGCATCTGCAACATTTTCGCTACCGGCAAAGAGCTTGCCAGAAGTTGCTGCCGTCGCAGAGGGTGCCGCTTTGGGTGCTTATTCATTTACTGAGTTCCGCGGTTCTACAAAAGCTGATTTCAAAGCACCGCTTAAGACCATCACTATTCACTCAAAGCTTGCATCTTCATCTGATGCCAAGGCCGCTGTTTCACGTGCCGCGATCATTGCAAAGTACACATACCTCGTAAGAGATTTGATTAATACTCCACCAAGTCACTTAACTCCTGATTCATTTACCAAGAAAATGGCGGCGGTTGTTAAGGCCGCTGGTGGAGCTAAAGCTGGATTAAAGGTTCAAATCTGGGATGAGAAGCAACTCAAGTCTCAAGGTTTCGGTGGAATCATTGGTGTGGGTCAAGGTTCTGCAAACCCACCACGTTTGCTGCACATTTCCTATACACCTAAGGGTAAAGCTGCAAAGCGTTACGCCTACGTCGGAAAGGGAATCACCTTTGATACAGGTGGATTAGCCCTTAAACCTGCCGCTGGCATGGAAGCGATGAAATCAGATATGAGTGGAGCCGCTGCTGTAAGTGCAGCTGTTGTTGCAATCGCCGAATTAAAGTTAAATGTTGCTATTGATGCATGGGCACCATTAGCGGAGAACATGCCAAGTGATACCGCTACACGTCCAAGTGACATCATCACAATCTTTGGCGGAAAAACTGTTGAGGTTTTAAATCCTGATGCTGAGGGACGTTTGGTTTTAGCAGATGCATTGATGAAGGCTCAGAGTTCGAAGAATAAACTCGATGGCATCGTCGATGTGGCAACTCTTACGGGAGCCCAGGTTGTTGCACTGGGTACTCGAACAAGTGCTGTTATGACCAACAACCCTGAGTTCAGCGATGAGTTCATGAAGATCACCGCTTTGACTGGTGAGCAGTTCTGGCCGATGCCACTTCCGGAAGAGCTTCGCGCCTCTTTAGATTCCCCAGTTGCCGATCTTGCCAACATCGGAGATCGCATGGGTGGAATGCTCGTAGCTGGACTTTTCCTTAAGGATTTCATCTCCCCCGAACTGCCATGGCTCCACTTGGATATTGCAGGACCGGCTTACAACGAGTCGAAGCCTCATGGCTATACACCTGTGGGTGGAACTGGAGTCTCCTTGCGCTCATTAGTGAGATTGGCCGAACAGGGCTAGCCCCAACCTGCGCATTGGGAAGTTTCACCCTCTTTGAGGCAAGATAGGCACCTAGCCCGCATGGGCTCATGAAGGGAGCTGTTTAGTGTCTCAATTTGATCTCGTCATCCTTGGTGGAGGAAGCGGTGGTTACGCCGCAGCTCTTCGCGGCGCGCAGCTTGGTTTGAGCGTCGCCTTAATCGAAGCGGACAAGGTCGGCGGTACTTGCTTACACCGTGGTTGTATTCCAACCAAGGCGTTACTGCATGCTGCAGAGATCGCAGATGGCGCTCGCGAGGGCTCGCACTTTGGCGTGAAGTCAACCTTTGATGGAATGGATATGGCTGGGGTTAACTCCTATAAGGATGGAGTGATCAACAAGCTGCACAAAGGTTTGGCAGGACTCGTGAAGTCACGAAACATTACCTACATTGAAGGCTACGGAAAGTTAGTAGCAAAGGACACCGTTGAAGTAAATGGAACCCGCTACACAGGTAAGAATGTAATTCTTGCAACTGGTTCATATGCAAAGACACTTCCGGGCTTAGAGATCGATGGCGAAAAAATCATTACCTCAGATCACGGAACAAAGATGTCGTACGTTCCAAAGAGCGTCATCGTTCTAGGTGGCGGAGTTATTGGTTGTGAGTTTGCCTCTGTCTGGAAATCTTTTGGTTCAGAGGTAACAATCATTGAAGGCTTGCCACACTTGATCGCTCTTGAAGATGAGTCTTCAAGTAAGCAACTTGAGCGTGCTTTCCGCAAGCGTGGAATTAACTTCGAATTAGGCGTTCGCTTCAAATCGGCGGTTAAGACTGCAGATGGAGTGACAGTCACACTGGAAGATGGAAAGACATTCACCGCTGAGATCCTGATGGTTTCTGTTGGTCGCGGTCCAGTTTCAGCAAACCTTGGTTATGAAGAGCAAGGCGTTGCAATGGATCGAGGCTACGTACTTGTTGATGATAAGTGCCGCACCAATGTGCCTGGGATATGGGCGGTAGGCGACCTGATCCCTACTTTGCAGCTTGCTCACGTAGGTTTTGCCGAAGGAATCTTGGTTGCAGAAGAGATCGCAGGATTAAATCCTCGCGCAATTAATTACGATGGAATTCCTCGTGTTACTTACTCTGATCCAGAGGTTGCATCTGTTGGATTAACAACCGCAGAGGCCAAAAAGCGTGGACATGATGTAGTAGAACTTAACTACGACCTTGCTGGAAATGGTAAGGCTCAAATTCTTAACACCGCAGGTTCAATCAAGTTGGTTGCCCAAAAGGATGGCCCAGTTCTTGGTGTCCACATGGTTGGCGCACGTGTTGGTGAACTTCTTGCAGAAGCTGAATTGATTTATAACTGGGAGGCACGCGCAAGTGATGTCGCTCCATTGATCCATGCACACCCAACACTGTCAGAGGCAATGGGCGAAGCTCATATGGCGCTGGCAGGCAAACCGCTTCACGCACACGGATAACCAAGGAGACAAATAGATGACATTCTCAGTAACGATGCCCGCACTTGGCGAGAGCGTTAGCGAAGGCACAGTCACTCGTTGGTTAAAGGCCGAAGGTGATCATGTAAATGTTGATGAGCCGCTCCTAGAGGTTTCAACTGACAAGGTTGACACAGAGATCCCTTCACCAGTTTCAGGAACTCTTCAAAAGATTGTTGTACAGATCGATCAAACCGTTCCAGTTGGGGCAGAGCTTGCGATCATCGCTGACGGAGCTGCTGCATCAACACCAGCGCCTGCAGCACCAGTTGCTGCATCCGCTGCGCCAGTGGTTGAAACACCAGCACCAGTAGCTGCCGCACCTGCAACTCCTCCACCAGCACCAGCTGCATCAGCAGCGCCTACTGCACCGACTTCTAATGGTGCGGGAACTGTCATCACTATGCCCGCACTTGGCGAGAGCGTTTCTGAAGGAACAGTTACTCGTTGGTTAAAAAATGTTGGCGATTCAGTTGCAGTCGATGAGGCGCTCCTAGAAGTTTCAACTGACAAGGTTGATACAGAGATTCCTTCACCAGTTGCGGGAACTCTTCTTGCTATTGATGTTGCAGTTGATACAACTGTTCCAGTTGGCGCGCGTCTTGGATTAATCGGAGTGTCAGGTGGCGCAGTTTCTGCACCAGCAACTCCAGTGTCCGAGCCAGTGATTTCCAGTC
>CALMBJ010000190.1 GCA_937860175.1 uncultured Actinomycetes bacterium | reverse complement strand
GAGATTTCTGCCTGTCTCGTGGGCTCGGAGATGTGTATAAGAGACAGGTCCATTGTTGCGAACAAGATTATTTACAACATCAGCCATCATTCCCATTGGAAGCGCTGAAAGATTTGGCATTCCACCCGCCAATGAAACAATCTCTGGTCTAGATGCCACCGCAAAAAGTGAGCGAATCTCACTTGGCTTCATGTGCGCGGCTCGAGATGCAAATCTTTGTTCAAGATTTTGTGGAGCACCCGTTGAGAAGCGTTGCGTGATATCTGACATGGCGTAAGTCTGCCACACCCAACCATGCAGTTGAGTGTTATTTAGCGGCGAATACCAGCTTTACGTAGATCAGCGATTCTTAAGGTTCCTGTTTTTGCATCATCTTCTGCCGCTAAATACAGCCGCTGGATTGCAATAACCAAGGCCTCGGCTATGACATCGCGAAAATCTGGTCTAGAAATTCGTGAAATATCGCCAGGGTTACTGGTGTACCCCAAATCAATACGAACAGTTGGCGCGGTGGTTAAACGCAGTAAATCCCATGTTTTTGCATGGGTTCTGCAGTTTGTTAAATCGGTACGGGCGCAAATTTCGCGCTGTACCAATGATGCAAATCTTTCACCAACAATTGAATGCACACCATGAGTATCGCTTCCATAAAAGTAGGTAGCAGCGCCATGCGCTTTTTCATTTATGTAGGTATCAAGATTTAAAGAGATCATTAAATCTGCGCCACTCTTATTACTAAATGCGATTCGTTCCTGCTCTGAAGGATTATTTGTTGCACCACGAGTTAAAAACACCGATGCACCTAAAGCAAGTAAACGTCCTTCAGTTCTAACCGCAACATCGTAAACAAGTTGATCTTCACCATCGGGGTTTAAAACAATTACCTTGTTTGCAAGTGCTGGCCCACGACTTTGTTGTGTTGCAACCTGTCGCATTGCAGAGGGTGCTCCCCCAGAAACTATCTTTGTTAAACGAATCAACGCGATCATGGTCGCTGGTCCGCATTTTCCATCAACTGTTGCACCTACAGATTTTTGAAACTCTTTTACCGCAGATTCGGTGCGAGGACCGTAGATTCCATCAACTCGACCACAATCAAAACCCATTTCAGTTAAACGGGCTTGTAAGGCTGCAACATCATCTCCACGCATCAACGGTGATTCCTGAAGATACAAGGAGCGATCTCCGAGCTTCCAACGCGCCTCTTCTAGCGCGCGCGCAGTGACCGCATCAACAAAACCCGTGACATCGAGGCCACGGGCTTGTTGAAATGAGCGGATCTCCGACTCGGTTAAATCTGACATTGGTTTATGCGAGGAAGCTCTCTAGATCCTTCAGTAGAGCTGGCTTTGGCTTAGCTCCAACGATCTGTGTAACAACCTCACCATTAACAAAGACATACATAGATGGAATTGATGTAATTCCATACTTGATCGCAATCGCTGACTCTTCATCTGTATTGAGCTTTACGATCTTGATCTTTGAGCCGTACTCATCTGAGATCTCCTCAAGGATTGGGCCTACTGCGCGGCATGGACCACACCATTCAGCCCAAAAATCAACCAAAACCGGGGTGCTGCTCTTAAGAACCTCTGCATCAAAGGTTGCTGTCGTTACCTTGCTAGTTGCCATCGTTGTACTCCTCTTTTTGTCGGTTTTAATTCTAATCTGGAAAAATTAATGCGCTAAAAACTTTTCAGCATCTAACGCCGCAGCACAACCAGAGCCTGCTGCGGTAATTGCTTGACGGTAGGTGTGATCAACTAAATCACCACAAGCAAAGACACCCTTTTGATTGGTGCGGGTAGAGCGTCCTTCACAGATCACATAACCCTCATTATCAAGATCGATCTGTCCGATAATCAACTCGCTACGTGGAATATGTCCGATCGCAACAAACAATCCGGTAAATGCACGCTCTGATTCAGAGCCATCAACGGTGTTACGAAGCTTTAACGCCTCAACCTTGTCAGCACCGAGCACATCAATAACTTCGGTGTTCCACATAAACTCAATCTTTGGATTTGCCTTTGCGCGATCAGCCATAATCTTTGATGCACGCAATGAATCACGACGGTGAATCAAAACAACCTTGTCTGCAAAGCGAGTCAGGAATGTTGCCTCTTCTACCGCGCTATCTCCACCACCAACAACTGCAATTGTTTGACCGCGGAAAAAGAAACCATCGCATGTTGCACACCATGAAACACCATGGCCTGACAAACGCTTTTCATTAGCTAAACCAATTTCGCGGTATGCGCTACCAGTTGCAAGGATTACCGATTTTGCTTTAACGGTGTTACCTGAACCATCCTTCAAAACCTTGATGTCGCCACTTAAATCCATTTCGACAATGTCATCTGTAATGAGCTCTGCACCAAAACGCTTTGCCTGCTTGCGCATGCTGTCCATTAAATCTGGACCCATCACACCATCAGTAAAGCCCGGAAAGTTTTCAACCTCGGTGGTATTCATCAACGCACCACCTGCGGTAACGGAGCCTTCATAAATAATTGGATCTAACTGCGCGCGAGCAGCGTAGATCGCAGCGGTGTACCCAGCTGGACCTGATCCAACAATTACGACATTTCTTACATCACTCATATCTGCTCCTTAGACCCCGAAATCTATTGGTTTTCTTCATTTTTTGTTGAACGGCGCGAGATTGAACTGCCTAAGTGGCGGATCATCGAGATCTCCTCGACCTTAAGCGCCTTTGCAGCAAAGATATAGCCAAAGAATGCGATGACCATCACAAGTAACAACTCTCCTGCACGTGCCGCCTGTGAAAGTTCAGCCCCAAACCACTCGACATACTCCACCATTGCAAATAATGGAAGCATTACTAATAACGCCGCTGTCAAAAGGCGAAGATGTTGGGCAAGAAACTCTCTAACCGCTAACTTTCCGGTGTGCTTCTTTAGTAAACCAAGTGTCACCAATAAACCAACTAAGTAACTAAAGGAGAAAGCTGCTCCTAAACCAACTGTGACCCACTGATTCTTCAAGAAGTACAAGAAGAAGTAAGACAAGCCAACTGAAATAACATTGATAATCAAAATCGAAACAACCTGAGTTCGAGTATCTTCAAAGGCGTTAAATCCACGGATCAAGATCAGGTTAATCGAGAAAGCAACTAAACCAAAGCTAAGTGCTGACAAGACATAACCGATGTATCGTGAATCCTGCACTGGAATACCGATAAAGATAACTTCGGTAATTAATGAACCAAATAATAAAAATGCAACCGCGCTTGGAATTGTAATTACACCAACCAAACGGATTGCACGTACTAACTGCGCCTTTACCTCTTCCCGCTTTCCATCAAGTGCCAACTTTGAGATATGAGGCAGGATCGCGGTAATAATTGAGATAGTTACAATTGAGTACGGCAACAACATCACAAAGTATGCGTATGTATATGGCGTATAACCAACACCTGTTGTAACACCCTCTTGCGCGCTTCGAACCGCAGCAGAGGTTGCAACATTAACCGTTACTAAATAACCAAGCTGTGAAATCAAAACATAGATCAAGGTCCAGCCAGCCAAGTTAAAGGATTTTCCTAAACCTTCAAGACCTAACCTTGGCTTGATTGTGATTCCTAAACGTTTCACAACCGGAACAAGAACTAGGGCCTGAACAACCACACTCAAGGTCGTTCCCCATCCCAAGATCTGCACCTGCAGCGATGTGATATTTGAAATGTTTACGCCTGGAGAAAGCACCAAAAAGCCGCCAAAAAGAGCGATTCCAACCAGGTTATTGGCGATCGGTGCCCACATCAGCGGCCCAAATGAGCCACGAGCGTTTGCGACCTGTCCTAACATCGTAAACAAACCTAAGAAGAAGATTTGTGGCAGGCAGTAACGGGTGAAAGCAATTGCAATCTCTTGTTCCTTTTCAAAGCCTGGTGTAAAAAACTCCGGCGCATACAAGCGCACCAATGCAGGAGCAAAGACCATTCCTAGTGTTACCAACACCAAAAGAATCAGCGAGATTGTTGTAATTAATCGAGAAGCAAAACCATCGCCACCATCATCATGTTCAAAGGATCTAACTAATTGCGGAATGAAGATTGCGGTGAGCGCTCCACCCACAAGTAAGTTGTACAAGATATTTGGCATCGTGTTTGCAACGTTGTAGGTATCTGCAAGCAGAGCTGTACCTAAAACCGCAACAATTAAAATTCCACGGATAAATCCGGTAATTCTAGAAATTATTGTTCCAAGGGCCATGATCCCTGACGCACGGAAGAGTTCATTAGATTTCATTTAACCCTCCTTCTGACGCGTCGGACACTTTGGGCGACCGCTGCCAACAAGAGAAGTATGGCCGCACCCGTTGTAAACCAGGTCACTCTAGGGTCGATTACAGTTGAATTTAAGGTTAACAACGCTTCTGGAACAACCTCAGCATCACCTTCAGGTGCGGTAATAAGCGCAGTGACAGTTGTTTGACCAGGTGCGATCACATCAACCTGCATCTCTAACTGTCGCTTTGATTGCGCAGGAATAAGTACATCATCAAAGCTACTAACAATGATTCGAGAGTTAATTGGCACCATTGAAACATCAACCGTTACATCAACATCAAACTCATTGATGACAGTTACCGGAAGCTTCACCGATGAAGTTGTTATCTGATACTTACCGCTATTAATACGTAACTTATTCACCATCTCTTCAACCGCAGCGGTTGCGCTATAAGAAAAGTACTCACGAGAGTTTTTATCTAAAGTTGGCGATAACAACTGCGCTAAACGAGCGCGAAGATGGATTAATTCAGGTGTATCTACAACCCGCGATAAACGGGTCAAAGCCTTGCGATTATCGCTATAACTCTTGCGTAAAGGGTTGCTCAAACCTGACTTTCCAACGCTCCATTGTGTGTTTGGCTCACTGCGCACAATGCGACCTAAAGCTAACTGCAGACGCTCTTGCCCATAAACAAAGTAGTTGCGTAACTCGCTAGGAGCTAATGTCTTTGCAAGTGCGATATCTGGATTTCCATATGCAAGAGCTACAACCTCATTGCCATCAGTTATTCGCTTGAGTTGGGTCAACCAAGCAGCAGCAATCTCTTTGCCTCCGGGTTGAGCACCCGTTGCCAAGGTGTACTCGTTAGCCATGAGTATTACCTCATCAACTAATGCTGCATCAATTACCCAGGTTCGATTCTTTGCAAGTGGTTGAAAAACCTTCAAACCTAAATCACCCGATGGAGTCAAAGCCTCTGCCAACTCATCATTTCGAAACTCACCGGTAAATGTTTGGTGCACCGGCGCTGTAATTCGAATGACGGTATTTGCGGCAGCTGTCTGCGGCATCATTAACAACAAGAAGGTTGAAATTACAAGAAATGCTAACTTTTTCATCAGGTTAGCTCCGCACTGCGCGCGATTAACTTCTTCTCATCGGGGTATGCAAGTCGATCTACGATCTCATTGAGCGGAAACCAGGAAACCTCATCAACTTCACTTTCCTGCGCAGCTAAAACCCCGCCAACTTCAGTAAACATAAAGTGATGAACAGTTTTGTGAATTCTCTTTCCACCCGCCATAAACCAAAAATCAATAACACCTAAAGATTTTGTAATACTGGATGTAATTCCAGTCTCTTCAGCTACCTCACGAATTGCGGCCTGCTCTGGAGTTTCACCCTCTTCAATATGACCCTTAGGTAAGGACCACAAAACCCTTTTGCCAGTTGCATCCTTGTGGTCGTAACGACCGATCAATAAACCCTTAGTTCCGGTGGAATCAATAACTAAACCGCCAGCGCTAACCTCATCAACGCGCTTTGCATACGGGCGCTTTACAGTGGGGCTCTTTTGGGGAGCGTTTTGAGTCTGTGGTTGTGGGCCGCGGTTACCGGAACGCTTGCGCTTCCGTTTCTTCTTCGTGCCTTCGCTGCCCGCACCAGGTGCCGGGATCATGAAGCAAGGATAGTGCTTTAACCTTACTTATTGTGAGTAATGCATTAGGCGCGGCAGGAGAGTTAGCGATCCGTTCATTGATTGAACGCGCACCGCTGGCCAGCTCCCTTGCCCAAGATTTCAAGGCGAAGGGCTTCACCTTGGCCTTGGTCGGCGGACCTGTGCGCGATGCGATTTTAGGTCGCTTAGGAAATGATTTAGATTTCACAACCAATGCGCACCCATTAGAAACAAAAAAGATTTTGCAAGCATGGGCTGACAATATTTGGGATACCGGTATTGCATTTGGAACAGTTGCTGGAAAACGTGGTGACACAACGGTTGAGGTAACTACATACCGAACAGAGCAGTACGACCCTGAATCACGCAAACCTGAAGTCGAATACGGTGATTCGATTCATGGAGATTTATCTCGTCGCGACTTCACTATCAACTCAATGGCACTTGAACTAACTGGTGCTAAACCAGAGTTCATCGATCCATTTAATGGATTACAAGATTTAGCTGCAAAGGTTTTGCGCACACCAGTGCGTCCTGGTGATTCATTTAGTGATGATCCATTGCGAATGATGCGCGCTGCCCGTTTTGCAAGTCAATTGAACTTTGAGATCGCACCAGAGGTCTTAACTTCAATGAAGGATATTGCGCATCGAATCTCAATTATCTCTGCAGAACGTGTACGTGAAGAGTTCACAAAAATTATCATGTCGCCAAACCCACGTATTGGTATCACAATTCTGGTAGACACCGGCCTTGCAGATATTGTTCTGCCTGAGATTCCAAAGCTTCGTCTTGAAGTTGATGAACACCATCACCACAAAGATGTATATGAACACTCAATTACAGTGCTGGAACAAGCGATTCAACATGAAGATCGTTTAGGCGGACCAAACCTTGTAATTCGCTTAGCTGCGCTGTTGCATGACATTGGTAAACCAAAGACGCGCGCCTTTATTGAAGGTGGCGGAGTTTCATTTCACCACCACGAAGTTGTGGGTGCCCGCTTAGTAAAAAAGCGTTTACAAGCGCTGCGTTTTGATAATGACACCATTGATGCGGTTGAGCTTTTAACCGCGCTACACCTTCGTTTTCATGGCTATGGCGAGGGCGAATGGACCGATTCTGCAGTTCGCCGTTATGTGCGTGATGCCGGTGATTTCATTACACATTTACATGTATTAACCCGCGCCGATTGCACCACCCGCAATAAGGCAAAGGCGGCACGCTTATCTGCAACCTATGACTCACTTGAGGCACGCATTGATTTATTGATGGAGCAGGAAGAGTTATCAAAGATCCGTCCAGATCTAGATGGTGCACAAGTTATGCAGTTACTTAATTTGAAACCTTCACGTGAAGTAGGACAGGCGATGGATTTCTTAATGGAGCTACGCCTAGAGCAAGGCCCAATCGGCGAGGAAGCCGCAACGCAGGCGCTGCTGAAATGGTGGGCTAGTAAGTAGCTTTGAACTTGCTTGATCGCAGTACAACAACTGCGACTAGTAAATACGCTGTCATAACAAAGAGTGGAACTTTGGCGGTGACGCCAGAGGTTGGCAATAACAACGCTGCGATTAAACCGCCACTAACAATTGCGCTGTTAACTACAACATCGTAAACCGCAAAGACGCGACCTCGGTAATAATCATCAATTCTTGATTGCACCAGCGCATCATTTGTCACCTTGATGTTCTGCCCACAAAATGCGGTTAAAAAGGCGGTCACAGCTAATGCAACCTCTGTCTGCCAGATCGCTAAAAAGATCGGCGAAACGGCGCTTGCATACATTGCGTACTTAATCCAACGATGGCGACCAAATCGTGCAACACCATAAGGTGCCAGGAAAGCGCCAAGGAAAACACCAATACCTGCGATAGTTAATGCGATTCCAAAACCTTGCAAACCATCTTCGGGTTTTGATGGATCATTAAAGGTATTTCGTTCCAACAACAACGCGGTCAAGGTTAAAGCTGTTAATCCGCCACGATGTACCGCAATTGCAATGATTCCTCTTGCAGCATCAACATTTTTGCGAAGAAAATCAAGGCCCTCGCGCATATCGGTAAAGCCCTGCTTAAAGGAGGCCGCGGCTTTCTCATGCTCTAGCGGACCGATTTCATACTTACTTAATCGCCCAGCAAGAAGTGCCGCGGTTAAGTAACCAATAGAGCCCATAAGAACTAGTAGAGAATCAGCCTGATCTGCAAGTGCTGCACCATCTACTAATGCACGAACACCAACACCAATTCCGCCACCAATCACAACCAAGACAGATCCACCAGTTACCGCAATTGCATTTGCAGTAATCAAAGATTTTGAATCGATTAGCAGCGGTAAACCTGCAGATAGTGCAGCGAGAATCAAACGGTTGATTCCAAATGCAACTAAAACAACAACGGTTAATGCAACACCTGTTGCTCCACTAAAGACAAAAGCTGCAACTACTAGAAGATTTACACTGCGCGCTAAGTTTGCAAAAAA
>CALMBJ010000189.1 GCA_937860175.1 uncultured Actinomycetes bacterium | reverse complement strand
TACACAGAGTAGATCGTCGGCAGCGTCAGATGTGTATAAGAGACAGGACAAAAGCTGCAACTACTAGAAGATTTACACTGCGCGCTAAGTTTGCAAAAAACAGTGCGCGTTGCCGCGAGACTCGATCCAAGATAGTTCCAACAAAAGGTCCAACAATTGAATACGGCAATAAAACAACTGCAAAACCAATTGCAGCACTTAATGCATTTGCCTGACGTTCAGGGGAGAACAAAACAAAGGATGCCAAGGCGCTTTGAAAGACACCATCGGTCATCTGCCCGGTCCAACGCACCGCGAGTAGGCGGGAAAGCCGTGGATGTCGGATCAATCCAGCAAAGCTCATAACAAAGAGCGTAACCATGTATTTGGGATTATTCTTCTCCTTAATGAAATCGCAGCGAGCATTCATCGATTATTCACTCGATAAGCGGGCTACCTTGATAGCGCTCTTTCGAGGAACGGTTGATGCCTGCGATGCCGACCCTTACTTGATGCGTGCAGCAAAGTGGCATGGCGACAAGGTCGATCGCAACTGCCCGGTCTGTAAAAAGGAAGAGCTGGTTGAACTTCGCTACACCTTTGGCGAACAACTGGGCCAATACTCAGGTCGCATTAAGACTCCCCGCGAGTTGGTAGAGATGGAACGCGAGTTCGGCGAGTTCACCGTGTACATCGTTGAGGTCTGCCGCAACTGTTCATGGAATCACCTCTGCGCCTCATACATCTTGGGAGATGGAATTGAACGAAAAGCCCCGCGCAAGGTACGCACCTTGGAGGATGAGGATTACGCCAAGGGATAGCATTGCCAAATGGCCCGTAAATTACTGATTAGAGCAGCTGTTTTCCTTGGCGGCTTTGGATTTGTTGCCGGCTCAGTGTTGTTTGCACTTGCCTATTTCACCGTTGATATTCCAGATCCCAACGCCTATGTAAATAGCCAATCAACAATTATTCAGTACTCAAATGGAGAAGAGATCGGCCGCGTTGGAACACAAAACCGCCAGATCGTTCCACTTGCAAAGATTCCACTTAATGTTCGTTACGCGGTATTAGCCGCCGAAGATCGTAACTTTTATTCAAACAAAGCCTTTTCAATTACCGGAATTGCGCGCGCGGTAATTAACAACCTTCGTGGTGGTTCATTGCAAGGTGGATCAACAATTACCCAGCAATACGCCAAGACCGCATTTTTAACTCCTAGCCGAACAATTCAACGTAAGGTCAGAGAGTTAGTAATTGCAATCAAGCTGGAGAACCAGCTATCAAAGGATCAGATCTTTGAGAGTTACCTAAACACAATTTACTTTGGACGTGGTTCATACGGTGTTATGACCGCATCTCAGCAGTACTTCAACCGTAACGTTGATCAACTTACTAATTCACAAGCGGCTGTAATCGCCTCAATTTTGCGCTCGCCAGGTTTGTACGACCCAGTATTCCGCGAAGGCAACGCAGAGCGTTTGGCTAATCGATTTGAGTACACCAAGAACAATATGATCGAAGCTGGTTGGCTAAGTGAAGAAGATGCCGCCAAGATGAAGCTTCCAAAGGTTTTGCCACGTGCAACCTCAGGACAACTCAGTGGACCTAAGGGCCACGTCATCGAATCAGTTCAAAAGGAGTTAGCAAGACTTGGATTTAGCCAAGAGCAACTACTTGTTGGTGGACTTGTCATCAAAACAACCTTGGAGCAAAAGGCGCAACAATCTGCTGTTGATGCAATCAATAAGTTTTATCCAGCAAATGCGCCAGCAGATCTTCGTATCGGTCTAGTTGCGATCCGCCCCGGAACCGGCGAAATACTTGCACTTTACGGTGGTCGCGACTACCTAGAGCGTCAATTAAATGATGCAACTCAATCAATTACCCAAGCAGGCTCTACCTTTAAACCATTTGCACTAGTTGCAGCTCTTGAACAAGGCATCCCTTTAACATCCATGTGGAATGGTGATTCACCACAAACATTTGATGATTTAGGAAAGCCGTATGTAGTTTCAAATTACGGCAACAATGGTTGGGGACAGACCAGCTTGATGAATGCAACTAAGCACTCAATCAACACCGTGTTTGTTCCACTTGGAATCAAGGTTGGTCCAGACAAGGTTGTAGATGTTGCACGACGCGCAGGTATCCCTGAAAGTGTTGCGATGATGCCAACACCATCAGTTGTACTGGGAACATCTAGCCCACATGTAATTGATGTTACTAATGCATATGCAACCTTTGCCGCTCAAGGAATTAAATCAAAACCATTCCTTGTAAGTAGAGTTCTTGGTTCAAATAAGGGTGTGCTCTATGAAGCAACGCCACAAACCCAAGAGGTCTTTAGCAAAGAGGTAATGGCAGATTTAACCTACGCACTCAAGGGAACAATCCTTGGTGGTACAGGTGCAGCAGCTCTTGGTTTAGGCCGCCCGGTAGCTGGTAAGACCGGAACCTCGCAATCAAATGCATCTGCTTGGTTTAGCGCATACACACCACAGATCGCAGCATCGGTTTCATTCTTCCGCGACAACGCAACACAAACCCTTAATGGAATCGGTGGAATGACCTCACTTACTGGTGGATCCTTCCCTGCACGTATCTGGACCCAGTTCATGCGCGGTGCTCTAAAGGGTGAGCCGATTATGGATTTCCCAGCACCATCAAATATTGGTGGACTCGAGCCTGTTGTTATGACCTCGGGTGGAAAACAAACTCCTAAGCCCTAATGAGTGAAGTAAAGCTAGCGAAAGTTAGAGCGCTAGTTGCGCTAGCAATACTGGCATCGCTCTTATCTGTAGCTAAGTTCAGCCCCTGCGAAAACACTGGCTGGGCAACGCCAGATCAATATATTCACGCCTGTTACAGCGATTTACCGGCACTCTTTGAAGCGCGCGGTTTAAATACAAACCAGTGGCCATATGCAAGTGCAGATAACAGCGTTGAGTATCCAGTCATCACCGCAATGGTTATGTATGCAACCTCCTTTGCTGCAAACTCCCCCGCTTCCTACTTCAATATCAATATCTTCTTTTTAATTCTTCTATTTATTGCAACAGTTTTGTTAGTCAGAAGAATGCGCCCAGAGTTTGCCTACCTGGTACCAGTTGCACCGGCGATGATCGCATCGCTTTTTATCAACTGGGATCTATGGGCGATTGCAACGATGCTGCTTGCCATTTATTGGTTTGATCGCAAACAGTATTTAGGAAGCGCGATATTACTTGGCATTTCAATCTCAACTAAGTTTTTACCGATCTTCTTACTAATTCCGATCGCATTTATTATGTGGCGAGAAAACAATATCAAAGAGGCGATCAAATACATCGCAATCACATTTGGTACTTGGCTGGTGATCAACCTGCCGTTTGCGATAACAACGCCACAAGGTTGGTGGCGCTTCTACAAGTTAAACCTTGATCGTGGACCCGACTGGGGATCTTTCTGGTTAGCGCTCCAACAACTCGGAATTAACCTGAACAACCTGAACTATCTTTCAATTTTGTTGTTGCTCATTGCATTTACAACAATTGCCATTTTGTCATTTGAATTAAAGTACACACCCACACTTGCATCGGTCTCGTTCTTCGTTCTCGCCGCTGTGATGCTGGCAAGCAAGGTGTACTCACCACAATATGTTTTATGGTTAACACCACTTGCTGTAATTGCACTGACACACAAAAAAGATCTGCACGCATTTTGGGTATGGCAAGCAACCGAGCTGATTTATCACCTCGCAGTTTGGCAACACATCGCACAGGTAACCGATGCCAAGTTTGGCCTCGGCCCCACCCCTTACGCGATCCTGACCTTGGTCCGAATCGGGGGCACCATCTATCTCATGGCGGTCCTGGCCAGACGGGCGCTAAAGGGGCGAAATACGCACAGCAGGCTGCTCGATTTACTGTTTGAGGGCTCCAAGGCTTACCCTTAACCTCCCTAGAAACCTAGTTTCCAGGGGAATTTAACCCTCCTGTCACGGAAATACCGTGGCCGTCTTAGTCCAGAGGAGGTCGGGTTAACACATGCGTCATTATGAACTTATGGTCATTCTTGATCCAGAACTAGAAGAACGCACAGTCACACCAAGCCTAGAAACATACTTGAAGATCATCAAAGACTCAGGTGGAACAGTCAACAAGCTCGACTTGTGGGGCCGTCGCCGTATGTCTTTTGAAATTCAGAAAAAAGGCGAAGGTATCTACGCAGTAATCGATATGAACTGCGAACCAGCAGCGATTAAGGAATTAGATCGCCAGCTTAATTTGAATGAATCAGTGTTACGCACAAAGGCGATGCGTCTAGACGCATAAGCTTTTTGCATACATGATGCTTGGACTCCACGAGTAGATAAGAGATGAGGAAATAAAATGGCAGCAGGAGATACAACAATCACAATGATC
>CALMBJ010000188.1 GCA_937860175.1 uncultured Actinomycetes bacterium | reverse complement strand
TTGCAATCTTTGATGCCTTTGCAGGGTTTGTTGCTGGGTTTGTATTCTTCTTGGCGGCATTGTTAACTGACAATATAACCAACCGTCCAGAGTTACTTACAACAATTGGTGTAATGGTTCTGTTCTTTGCACCGGCATTACTTGCAAGTGCTTTCAGACCATTCCGTCGCTTGGTGAGAAATCAAGATGACATGTGGGAGCGCATTACCGATTACGCACTAGGTACCTTGCTTACATTCTGGGTAATCACAAAGATGGTTGCAGCCATGAATGGTTTGGCACGTCTTGAGCTACCGATTACCGATTACGGAACTGAGCTAGCTTTGATCGCTGCCGCTCTACTGTTGATCCGCGTCGCCTTTGAAGATATCGCCGTTGAGCATTACCCAATGCGTCTTCGTGCGCTACATGTTGAGATTAAGAAGCCATCTCAGCGCCAGAAGGTTCAATCACTTGCCTTCAAGATCTTTGTCTTTTTCATTATGGCTGCTCCATTTGTGGGCTCGACCCTTAACTTGGTTCTGGGAACCCTGTTGTTTGCGATTCCTCAAATCACAGCTTTAAGCCTTGAAGATAACCTGCCTAAGAAGAGGCTTTATCTGCCTAAGGGAGTGTTCAAGACCGTTGTCATGATCTTTGTGATGGCACTTGCCTCCAACTTGATTGAAGGGGCTTTTTCATCACCTGAAGCCTTCTTGAAGTGGAGCTTTGTGGTTATGGCGCTGCCTGGCTTCTTCCTTCACTACTTAGATGCGATTACCGATGCACCAGAGTCGGATTGGAAAACCACTGAAAAGGGTCGAAAGATCTATCGCATCGGTGGAGTCATAGTGTTTATCTTGATGGTGCTGGTTGTTCAGGGCGTCGACTTGGCTAGTTGGATTTCATAAACCAAGTTCTTTTGATCGCAATCATCACGATGTATGCCGGAAAACCTAGAAGAATAACTACTTCTAGGGTATTTGGCTGACTGCCTAAGTTGTCTGAGTAAGACCATGACAATGAAGCTAGATTAACCAGATAAATAATTGCAAGAGGAAGCGTTAGCTTTCGCATCCAGACAACACGAACTAAGTGTGGGATCTTAATATTTGTAAGTTGTAATACGCATAGAAGAATTGAAATCACCATCACCATTTCTGGTGAAGCATCTAAAATCAAAAATGAAGGAACAACTAAGTTCCACGCCGCTGGAAAACCACGAAACCAATGATCATCGGTTTCTTGGTCAATTCTTGCAAACCATAAGGCAGAGGTAATGAAGATCGCTCCGGCTATCCAGACCTCAAAGTGCTTTGGAAGAAGCTCTAAACTGGCAAGCAATACAACCGGTACAACAACACAGGTTAGGTAATCAACAACCAGATCCAATACATGACCATCGATGCGAGGTGCGTGGATGGTGACATCAATTTTTCGAGCAAGTGGTCCATCTAGACCATCTAAGACTTGGCAGACAATTAGCCAGATCAATGCTTGGCGCCATTGACCGTTAAACACCGCTTGCAACGCTACTAAGCCCGCTGCTGCACCGCTTGCGGTTAAGACATGCAGTACATAGCCAGCTCGCTTTGATGTTTGCGGTGACAACGATGAGCTCACATCGCCTACTTTAGTGCAAGCCATCTTTCCTCTATCCTGAGAACATATGAGTTTAAGGGTGAAACTCTCCTTCCTGAGAGACAAGAGAGCGCAGCGCACTTGGCTGGCGTTGGTTCTCGCCTGGGTTGTTATTCGAACCCTTGTGATTAGAGATGTATTTGGGGGTTATGGC
>CALMBJ010000187.1 GCA_937860175.1 uncultured Actinomycetes bacterium | reverse complement strand
TTGCCTCCAAACATGCAATTGAACGTGAGGTAAGGCAGGCCGACCTAGTTGTTGGAGCGGTTTTAGTGCACGGTGCAAAGGCACCAAAGCTGGTTTCAAATGCTTTGGTGGCACAGATGAAGAGTGGATCAGTTTTGGTAGATATCGCTATCGACCAAGGTGGCTGCTTTGAGGATTCCAAGCCAACAACACATGCAGAGCCAACCTATCAAGTTCATAACTCGGTTTTTTATTGTGTTGCAAATATGCCAGGCGCCGTTCCTGTTGCTTCGACCTATGCCTTAACAAATGCAACTCTGCCATTTGCTTTGTTGCTGGCTAACCATGGTTGGGAAGCAGCCTGTGCGAAGGATCCAAACCTAGCTAAGGGTTTAAATGTTCATGATGGAAAGATTTATTACGCAGCCGTAGCAGAAGCGCATGGTTACGCCAGCACCCAGCTTTGATCTAGCGGCCTCCTCCTTTCTCAATCATCTACAAATTGAAAGGGGATTGGCAGCAAACTCAATAGCTGCCTATCGACGAGATCTCAATAAGTTTCAACTCTTTCTCGACTCCACTGCCTTGAGTGCAGTTTTTCCGGAAACGATCAGCGCCTTTGAATCCTCTTTACGTGAGGCCAAGCTCTCCATCGCATCAATCAATCGGATCGATTCGACACTTCGATCATTTTTCAAGCACCTGCAACAGGAGTACGGATTAGCTGATCCAACGCTGGAGATAGCGCCCAGTAAATCAGCTCGGCGATTGCCAAAGGCGCTCACGATTAATCAAATACTTTCTATGATCGATGCGGCTTATCGTGAAAGCGATCCAATCACCTTAAGAGATCAAGCGATGCTTGAACTTTTGTACAGCAGTGGTGCCAGAGTCAGTGAGTTGATTGGTATAAACATCAATGACCTCAATGTGGCGCAGACCGCAGATGGAGAGATCACGACCTTGAAACTTAGAGGTAAAGGTTCAAAGGAACGAATCGTCCCCTTAGGTTCCTTCGCCACTAAGGCGATAAATGATTACTGCGTAAGGGTGCGTCCTGATCTTTTGGCTAAAAACCCAAGGAACAATGCGGCGCTATTTCTTAACTCACGTGGTGGCAGAATCTCTAGGCAATCGGCCTGGCAAATGGTTTTGGATGCGGCAAGGGTCGCAGGGATAACTGAACATGTGTCACCCCATGTGTTCAGACATTCGTACGCAACCCACTTACTAGATGGCGGCGCGGATATTCGAGTTGTTCAGGAGTTACTGGGACACGCCTCAGTGACAACTACACAGATTTACACCCTGATCACCATCGATAAGGTGCGTGAGAGTTATTCGATGGCCCATCCTCGAGCCAAATAAAGTTTACTGACCGCGAAGTCTGCGGGCCAAGATACTTTGATCGCCCTTGGCTTCAAGATCTGCGATGATCACAGCGATTGATTCGCGAACGATGCGACCACGATCTACAGCTAGTCCAAGATCTCCACGTAATTGAAGACGTGCTTGATCTAAATCAAACAACTCATCTGGAGATAAATAAACAGTGATCTTTTCATCATGGCGTTCGCGACCTGAAGGTGAACGATCAACCGTTGTGACACGACGTCGTGCAATTGTTCTAACACCCTTCTTTGATGAAGGTGCTTTTGGTGTTGCAATCGCAGGTGGAACTAGGGGAGCGGCAACCTCTTGGGTTGTCTGAGCTGGAACAGCGCTTAATGCAGGCGCGGTTGAACGAAATAGCTCATCTGCACCCGGAAGGTTTGCTCTACGTGTCATCGTGCGCCTCCTCTGGCGATTAGTTCTCTGGCTAAGCGGCGGTATGAAGCTGCGCCACCTGATGAAGTTGCGTAAGTAGTAATCGGTTCACCAACAACGGTTGTTTCTGGGAAACGAATGGTTTTGGCAATGATTGTTTCGAAGACATCCTCGGGGAATTGTTCAAGGATTCGTTCGAGTACCTGGCGATTGTGTGATGTCTTCTTGTCATACATCGTCGCGAGAATTCCGATCAAACGAAGCTCCGGATTTAAGAAATTCTTAACTTTGTCTAGATTACCCTTGAGCTCAATAAATCCATGAAGCGCAAAGTACTCACACTGCATCGGAACAATTACTTCTTGCGATGCAACGAGGGCGTTAATTGTTAACTGACCCATAGTAGGTTGGCAATCAATTAAAATGACATCGTAGTAATCGCGAAGTGGCGCTAAAGCGCGCTTTAAGTATTGCTGTCCACCAATTTCAGCACCTAGCGTTGTTTCTGCAGTACCCAAGTCACGGTTAGCCGGTAGAAAATCCAAACCAGGAACAGATGATTTCAAAACAATCTCATCAACATTTGCAGTTGGTGTCATCAATGCGTAGTAAACGGTTTGCTCCAGCGGAAGTGAATGAGCATTAACTCCAAGGCCCAGTGATAAACCACCTTGCGGATCGAAATCCACCAGCAGTACACGGCGACCCATTTCGGCAAGGGCTGCACCTAAGTTGATGGTGCTGGTTGTCTTTCCGACTCCACCCTTTTGG
>CALMBJ010000186.1 GCA_937860175.1 uncultured Actinomycetes bacterium | reverse complement strand
CAACTGCAATAGCGATAAAGGCGGTTGCGATAATTGGCAGGCCTGCAGGCAGTATTGGGGTCATGGCAACCGCGAATAATGCACAACCAACCGCCAGAACTCGTTCAAAGTTACCCGTTAAACGTGGCCACACCAAACCTAAAAAGGCGGCCGGGACAGCGGAATCTAAACCAAAGGCACGTATATCTCCCATTGCTTTTGCACCTAGTGCTCCTGCAAGAGTAAAGAGATTCCAAAAAACAAAAACACCAATACCTGTGTACCAAAATCCTTTACGCACCGCTTCAATTCCGCGAGCTTCTTGACCGAGTGCAACCCCCGTTGATTCATCGATTGTAATTTGAGCAGCGACAACACGTTTCAAGCCTTTTACCTTTAAACGTGGAGCCATGATGACTCCATAAAGAGCGTTTCGAACACCAAGTAAGGAGGCTGTTGCAATTGCACTCAGCGCTGAGCCACCAGCTCCAATAACTCCAATAACAGCAAATTGCGAAGCCCCTGAAAATGTTAGTAAAGACAGCAAGCAACTTTGAAGAACGGTAAAACCATTAGCAACGGCGGCTGCTCCAAAAGCCACCCCATAGGCACCCACTGTGAGGGAAACACTCATGGAATCCCGAAAAGTGGTGGAGGAGTCTTTGGACACGCGGCTATTGTGCCGTATAAATCCAAGAGTCGATAGGGGCTCATAGATAGGGTGCGACTATGAGTGAAGCAATTATTTACCGAGATGATGTAACTGTTGAGTTAGTTAAATCCAGTGCAAGCGATGCTGATGTGATTTGGGCTGCTCGCGTATCAACCGCCGGCGAGCAATCTATGGATGAGATTGGCGAGGACCCAGCTCGCTCCGCAGGCTTGATTAACTACCTTGCACGTGAACGTCATGGATCTCCTTTTGAGCATACCTCCATGACCTTCTTTATCTCTGCACCCATTTTTGTCTTCCGCGAATTCATGCGCCACCGCATCGCTTCTTACAATGAGGAAAGCGGACGTTACCGTGAACTCAAGCCTGTTTTTTATATTCCTTCTGCCGAACGTAAATTAGTTCAAGTTGGTAAGACTGGTGCTTACACATTTGTAGATGGAACTAAAGAGCAGTTTGATGTCACAGTTGATTCAATGAAGGCGGCGTATGTAGTCGCATATGAAAGCTATGTGAAGATGCTTGATGCAGGTGTAGCTCGCGAAGTAGCCCGTGCTGTTCTTCCGGTGGCTACCTACTCATCGATGTATGTCACCATGAATGCCCGTGCATTAATGAACTTCCTGTCCTTGCGCACTGGCCGAGAAGGCTCCCATTTTCCAAGCTACCCTCAACGTGAAATTGAGATGGTCGCAGAGAAAATGGAGGTGGAATTTGCAAAATTAATGCCACTTACATACGCAGCCTTTGAAAAGTCTGGACGAGTCGCCCCTTAATACGGGTAGAGTTCGGCTCATGACAACCGCTGCTCCATTTGGACGTCTTCTGACGGCAATGGTCACCCCCTTCACAAAGGATGGTGAGATTGATTGGGCGGGCATTGAAACAATTGCAGCTCATTTAGTTGCAACCGGCCATGATGGAATCGTTGTTAACGGAACCACTGGTGAAGCACCAACAACTAAATCCTCCGAGAAAGAGGAGATCATTCGAGTTGTTCGCAACACAGTCGGCTCCAAGATCATCGTGGTTTCAGGTGCAGGTGACAATGAAACCGAGTACTCAATTAACCAAGCAAAGCGCACTGAGAACGCCGGTGCTGATGGATTACTAGTAGTTACTCCTTATTACAACAAGCCACCTCAGGCGGGAATCGAAGCTCATTTCCGTGCTGTTGCTGATGCAACAGATTTACCAGTCATGATTTATGACATTCCAGGTCGCACCGGAGTGCCAATTGAACCAGACACAATTGTGCGCCTTTCAGAGCATCCAAAGATTGTTGCTCTTAAAGATGCAAAGGGAGATGTTGCTTCAACCTCATGGGTGATTAAGCGCTGTGGAATTCCAGTTTATTCAGGAGATGACATTCTCAACCTTCCACTTCTTTCAGTAGGAGCGGTTGGTTTTGTATCTGTTTGCGGTCACACTGTTGGCAACGATTTACGTGAGCTTCTCGATGCTTGGTTTGCCGGAAACTCCGCTCGTGCTTTAGAGATTCATCAAAAACTTCTACCTGTTTACACAGGAACATTCCGCACCCAAGGTGCCATTCTCACCAAAGCTGCGCTCACACTTATGGGCCTACCAGGTGGCCATACTCGTCTTCCACTCGTCGATGCAACAGATGCTCAGATCGCGCAATTGCGTGAAGATCTACGCGCTGGTGGCGTCGCAGTTAACTAATGAATCACCCACATCCAAACTTAAGCACACCGCCGGCACTAGTTGATGGCGGTTTGCGAATCGTAGCCTTAGGTGGCTTAACGGAAATCGGCCGCAACATGACGGTCTTTGAGTACAAATCTAAGTTGCTTATCGTTGACTGCGGCGTCTTATTTCCTGAAGATAATCAACCGGGAATCGATCTCATTTTGCCTGACTTTTCCTACATCAGAGATCGACTGCACGATGTAGTTGGAATTTTTCTTACTCACGGCCATGAAGACCATATTGGAGCAGTTCCTTACCTATTGCGTGAACGAGGCGACATAGCGCTCTATGGCTCAGCCCTAACTCTGGCCTTGATAACAGCAAAGCTAAAGGAGCATCGAATCTCACCGTTAACTCGCGAAGTTCGCGAGGGCGGTACTGAAGATATCGGACCATTTACCCTGGAGTTTGTTGCAGTTAATCACTCTATTCCAGATGCACTGGCTGTTGTTATCAACACCGATGCAGGACGAGTTCTTGCAACAGGTGACTTTAAGATGGATCAACTTCCACTAGATGGTCGAATAACTGATTTACGAACCTTTGCCCGACTCGGAGAGCAAGGCGTTGACCTTTTCATGGTGGATTCAACTAACGCCGATATTCCTGGCTTTACTCCATCAGAACGAGAAATCATGCCGGCTCTCAATCGCGTGATCTCATCCACCAGACGCCGCGTTATTGTTGCCTCTTTTTCATCTCATGTGCACCGAGTCCAACAGGTCATTGATATCGCAGCTCAGCATGGACGCAAAGTGGTATTTATCGGTCGATCAATGGTTCGCAATATGAAGATTGCTGAAGATATGGGCTATCTGCATGTCCCAGCGGATTTAGTTATCGATGCGAAGGATCTTGATCAGTACGATGACAATGTTGTTTTAATCTGTACCGGCTCGCAAGGCGAGCCGATGGCGGCTTTGTCACGAATGGCAAATGGTGATCACCAAATACGTGTAGGTGAAGGTGACACTGTAATTCTTGCATCCTCACTGATTCCAGGTAATGAAAACTCAGTCTTTAGAGTAATCAATGAGTTAACCCGTTTTGGTGCAAAGGTTGTTCATAAAGCTAATGCAATGGTGCATGTTTCAGGGCACGCGGCTGCAGGAGAGTTGCTTTACTGCTACAACATCGTAAAGCCCAAGTATGTAATGCCAATCCATGGCGAGTGGCGACACATGAAGGCAAATGCCGAGCTTGCAATTCAATCAGGTGTGCCTCGAGGCAATACATTTATTGTTGATAATGGGGTCGTAATTGATTTAATCAATCATGAAGCCGAAGTAGTGGGCGCGGTACCAGTGGGCTTTGTCTTTGTTGATGGCCAAAGCATTGGAGACATAACAGAAAGCTCACTCAAGGATCGCAGAATTCTTGGAGAAGAAGGCTTCATCTCTTGCGTTGTCGTTATCGATTCGCAAAGTGGAAAAATTGTGGCTGGGCCAGATATTCATGCACGTGGATTTAATGAGGATGCTGCAATGTTTGATGAGGTCAAGATGAGAATTGAGAAGGCGCTAGCAACAGCGGTTGCCGATGGCAACAACGGTACCCACCAACTATCGCAAATCGTTAGAAAAACAATTGGTGGATGGGTTGGGGGAGAGCATCGTAGAAAGCCGATGATTGTCCCTGTCGTTATTGAAGTTTAAAGAACGGCGCGCCTAGTAGGTTCCAAATTGTTCACCCTTTACGATCGTGCGTGTGGCTAAAAGGAAAAAAGCAAAGAGCAAGAGCTCAGCGGTAGGTGGAGCTCTTGGGCGCGGCATTTCTGCGCTCTGGCGCTTTGTCGCAAAATCCCTCGGAAGCAGTGTGCGTTTTATTGCACGTGGTGCCCGTGATTTAGATCCTGCTCATCAACGTGATGGAATCGCCTTTTTGATTTTGATTCTTGCGCTCATTGCAACCGCTGGAACCTGGTTTAACTCAGACAATGCCGTTGGTCGTGCAATCTATTCAGTTATTTACGGCGGAGTTGGCCAAATCGGTTTTTTTGCTCCCGTCGTTCTGATCTACTTCGCGATCAGATTGTTCAGAGTTCCAGAGGATTCAAAGGCAACCGGCAGAATTATTGTTGGAACATTCGCCCTTCTGCTTTCATCAACTGGCCTTGCGCACCTGCTCAATGGATCAGTTGGAACCGGCGCTACTGCAATGCGTGATGGTGGTGGCTGGCTTGGTTATGGGGTGTCAACACCTCTTGTGACTCTCATGACCTCAGTCTTAACCTACCCGGTTCTGCTCATCATCTTTGTTTTCGGT
>CALMBJ010000185.1 GCA_937860175.1 uncultured Actinomycetes bacterium | reverse complement strand
TCTACACAGAGTAGATCGTCGGCAGCGTCAGATGTGTATAAGAGACAGCTTGCACGTGTATCTGCAACATTTGCTGCAAGCTCTGCTGGCTTATTTGTAGCTGCAACCTTTGCAGACTCTAACTTTCGAAGAGTGATATCGATGTTGCGGATCTTGCTTCCGTAGGCACGGATTGCAGAGGTCCATGAAGCAACCGCTGTTGTAAGAATTCTCTTGTCGGCATCAGTTGTTGCTGCGGCTAACTTTGCTTGTGCTGCAACTTGGCGCTTTGTCGCTTCATCAAGCTTGGCCTGAATCTCTGCCTTGTTTGCAGTTTCAGTTGTGATTCCAAGATCAATTACTGGCAACTGCGCTTTGAAATCCGCATTTGTCTTTACTGAAGCACGTTGTGCCTTAACCGCTTCATTTGCAGCTGAAAGGCAATCAAGTGACAACCAGGTCAGCTTTGTGCTTGAAACCAATGGGTTACGGGCACAGCGGTATGTTCCATTGCTTGTCTTCGTTGTCTGACCTGACTTCTTGCATGCAACTCCATTAGAGATCTTGGTTGCTGCATCGGCAGGTACTGCGATCATGACGCCACCGGCGACGATGAGCGCTACAGAAAGTGATGCGATCTTGCGGAACATATATGTGCCTTTCGTAGTAATGAGGTAATTGTATCGATCAGGCACTTAAAGAAGGCTGAAAACCCGCCGAGATTCCGGTAGGTATGACCACTAGTTTCTCTTTATCTCTGCTTATCTCGCAGGTTCATGCCAACCTTTCTGACAAGAGAACGTGGCACCACATTAACGATGAACATAAGCAGCTTGTACTGCCATCCAGGAACACTGACCGCCTTGCCCTTTAAGGCATCCTTCCACGATTGCTCAACTAAACGATCTGAGTTGAGCCACAAGAAGTTAGGAACCCCCTTCATCGACATCTTGCCCCGTTGGTGGAACTCGGTGCGAGTAAATCCAGGGCAAAGAGCGCTCACCTTCACATCAGTTGCAGCAAGCTCGGTGTGTAGCGACTCAGTCAGAACCGTTAAATATGACTTAGAAGCGCTGTATGAGCCACCAGCAATGTAGCCAGCCACCGATGAAACATTGATGATGATTCCCTTGTTTCTTTGCTTCATTAAGGGCAGAGCTACATGCATCAAGCGCATTGGCGTACGCACCAAGACATCGAGCAACTGTTGTTCAATCTCTAGGGTCGATGTTGTGAAAGCCTTGCTCGTACCAAAACCGGCGTTGTTGATTAAAACATCGATCTGATTTTCAACAATAAACCTTTCAACCTTAAGACAACCTTCATCAGTTGCAAGATCTGCCTGAATGATGTGGGTCTTAATGCCAAATTTGGCTTCGAGCCCTTGGGCGCGCTCCTGAAGGCGTGGCAGGTCACGAGCAACTAAAACAAGGTTGTACTTGTTAGAAGCTAGTAGTCGAGAAAAACTCTCACCAATACCTGCAGTTGCTCCAGTTACGACCGCCCAAGAACTCATCGATTAAGCCTCGATTCCTGAAGGATCCTCGTCGCGAATCTTCCACTCAGTTCCATAAGATGGAAGTAGATCCAAGAAAGGCACCGCATCAAACCACTCTGGTCCAACAACACCTTCTGGCTTCCAAATACCCTTATGAATAAGCTCCATCGCAATAACTGGGTTAACCGCGGTCTGCCAAACAACTGCTTGATCGCCGTATTCAGCCATCGACCACTCGTTATCTACAACGTTGTACATGTAACACGCGTAGGGCTTGCCTTCTTTATTAAGACCCTTCACAAGTGCACCTGCACAAGTCTTGCCCTTCATACGTGAACCAAGTGTTGCAGGATCAGGTAATGCAGCAGCAAGTAGATCGCGCGGTGAAACCTGAATTCCTTGAACATCTACATGGTCTTTACGATCCATTCCCAACATATGAATTGTCTTCAACGTTGTAATGAACTGTGCGCCAAGTCCGTACTTGAAGTTAACCTTCTTTGCATCAACTTTCTGTGGAATGAGCACAACCTCTTCGTGCTCAACATTGACGCACTCAACCGGCCCAATTCCTTCAGGGAAATCGAATACTTCGATCTCACTAAATGGTTCAGTTGTGTACCAACCGCGGCCATCCTCCCAAACTAGTGGGGGATTGAGGCACTCTTCGATTGTTGTCCAAATCGAAAATGATGGAGCAAAGTCATAACCTTCAACAGTTAGGTTTGAACCATCAAAGATCGTAAATGAATCAATGCGGCTAAAGAGATGATCTTCCGCGTAACGCGCAAAGACATCGCTCATACCTGGCTCGATACCCATACCTACGAGAGCATAAATCTGTCGCTCTCCCCAGTTCCAGTCACGGGCAAACTGCTCATCTCCAAGTTTTACACCTGTTTCAGAGTTTGGATAATGTGGGTGAGGTCGTGAAAGTGACATCGCCATATCGATGTAATTTGTGTTTTCGATTTCGCAGGCCAAGAAAATTGGCATAACAAAACGTGGATCAACGGCATTAACAACTACATCAGGCTTTACCTTGCGAATCAACGCACGGATATCCTCCAGTTCGGCGGCATTCACCTCCGCTGCTGAAAATCGTGAATCCTTGACTCGGGTAACTGCTTCTTCCGCGCGTGACAGAGTTCGATCAGCGACAACCATTTGAGAAATAAATGATTTACGTGATGCGATATTGACAATAGCTCTGCCAACTCCGCCCGCGCCTATAACTAGCGCCTTCATTGTTGGCCTCTCATGAGGGAATAACTTCCTTTTCCGTAGATTGGGAAGTCTACCCGTTCACTTTATTCATGACAAGATTGGGCATTGTTACCAAGTAATTGATAACAGTAGGTCCCCGTAGCTCAGTGGATAGAGCAACCGCCTCCTAAGCGGTAGGTCGCAGGTTCAACTCCCGCCGGGGACACCATCTTTACATCTAATGAAAACAGTTCAAATAGTTGTTATCGGTTCATAACCTTACGTGCACCGAATACAACCGCTCCAAGTGCGATCAAAACTCCACCGATGAGCAAAATATTGCCCCATGGCGCAGATGTTGTCGGAAGCAATCCACCAGATTCTGTTGTTGTAACTGGTGATGGTTCGGGTGTTACACGTTCATTCTCAGCAGGGGTTGGGTTCTTTGTGACCTCTGGTGTTGGTTCAACAGTTGGTGTTGGAGTTACAACTGGAACTGGAGTAACTACGGGTGTTGGTGTGACAACAGGTGTTGGTGTGACAACAGGTGTTGGTGTGACAACAGGTGTTGGTGTTGGAGTTACAACTGGCACTGGCGTCACTACAGGTGTTGGAACTACAGGAACTGGTGTGGGTGTTACAACAGGTGTTGGAACTACAGGAACTGGTGTTGGTGTTACAACAGGTG
>CALMBJ010000184.1 GCA_937860175.1 uncultured Actinomycetes bacterium | reverse complement strand
GACTCGAGCTGCGGTTTCACGAGCACTTGCTCTCTCCAAAATCGGGCGAGCATCATCGAAATCGTACTTCTGCATTCCAACAAGATCTGCATGACCTGGGCGTGGTCGCGTTAAAGGAGCGTTTCGAGCCAAATCTTTAATCTCATCTTCAGGGACGGGATCTGCAGACATCACCTTTTCCCACTTGGGCCACTCTGAGTTTGCTACCTGAATTGCGATTGGGCCACCTTGAGTCAAACCTAAGCGGATACCTCCGAGGATCGTTACCTTGTCAGCTTCAAAGTTTTGGCGAGCACCACGGCCAACGCCAAGTCGGCGACGTTCTAGGTGGTAATCAATATCAGCCGTTGTCACCGAAACTGAGGCAGGGACTCCTTCAATGATCGCACTTAGTGCTTGACCGTGAGATTCACCAGCTGTTAACCAACGCATGTGCCTATTGTGACAGATAGCCAGGCTATCTCGTCGCTAAATAAAGCGATAGCCCTACAAATATTGAAGGCGCTAGGGCAATTCTGTCCGGAAGCGATCTTTTGAACAGTGCATATAAAAGAAGATGAAGGCTCGCGCAGAGCAATATTGAGAAAATGAACAATTGGAGCTGATCTCTTCCTGTCGCATTTAAAGCAAGGCCGATAATGCTGAGGAGCTTGAAATCCCCCATACCCATTCCTAGTACATGTAAAAGAGTTATAACTGAGAGAAAAATGCATAACTGATAGAGATCGCCCAGACCGAAGAGGACCAGGATTGGTGTGAGCGCCCACAACATTAGCAGCAGATAAATATTTGGGATTTTGTGCTCTTTCATGTCAGCGATGCTGATTGGCAGAGCAAAAAGAATGAGCATGTAAGTCATCAAGCAAGATTAGTGAAGTGGCAGGAACAGGTGAAAGGAGTGTGGATTAGCCCAACTTCATTAGCGCCGCAGTTCGCATCAAGGAGTGAAGAGCCATCCGATCAACTTGCTGTTGCGAAAAGATTTCGACCTGCGAAATTGCCTGGTGGATGAGTAGCTCCAAGCCATCGACAACGTAAGAACCTGATGAACTCCATGCCTGGGCAAGCTTTGTCGGCCAAGGGTTATACAAAACTTCAAAAAGAACTCCCTTTGGTTTTTCGATAGAGGCAAGGAAAAAATCAGCTGCAGTTCCGGGGGTTGCATTTACGACTAGATCGGCGCTGTTTAATTCTTGCGTCAAACTCCATGGAAGATAATCAATCTCAATTGCACTTGCCAGATCCATGCTCTCCTTGCGTGCAGGGTTTCGCGTTATGACTTTAATGCTCTTTGAGACATCAGAGAGGTAAGCAACGGCTGCTCTTGCTGTGGCACCAGCTCCCAGGATGAGTACGGTATCTAGATTGGTAACTCCATTTGTATTTAAAGAGTATTCGAAACCTGCAACATCGGTGCTCTCCAAACTCCATTTACCGTTGCGCATAGAAAGTGTATTCCCGCTCGAAATCCTTCTTGCGGTTTCGGATACAAGATCAGCCAGTGAAAGCGCCTCCTCTTTGAGTGGCATGGTCAGGGATAAAGAGTTCTTCTGCGTTTCATTTAGAAAGGCGGACAAATTTCCTGCACCAACTTCAATCGCCTCATATGTACCTTCTACTCCGCAAT
>CALMBJ010000183.1 GCA_937860175.1 uncultured Actinomycetes bacterium | reverse complement strand
AGTAGATCGTCGGCAGCGTCAGATGTGTATAAGAGACAGTTAGAAGCGTTGGACTTTATGACACCGCCACCGACATAAAAAACAGGCTTGGCAGATTGCGCGATCAGCGCTGCAGCATCTTTAATCGCTTGGCTCGTCGGCTCAATTTGTGGGTGATAGCCAGGAAGAGATAACTCCTTTGGGTACACAAAATCAGTTTCTTTTTGTAGCGCATCCTTTGCAATATCTACCAGGACCGGCCCTGGCCGGCCAGAGCTTGCGATATAGAAAGCTTCTGCAATTGCACGTGGAATATCTTTTGGATCGGTAACAAGATAGTTGTGCTTAGTAAATGGCATGGTGATGCCACGAATATCAGCCTCTTGAAATGCATCTGTTCCGATTGCAGCTGAAGGTACTTGACCAGTAATTGCAACCAATGGCACTGAGTCCATAGCTGCATCAGCTAATGGTGTAACAAGATTTGTAGCACCGGGACCGGAGGTTGCGATACACACTCCGACGCGTCCAGTTACCTGGGCATAACCAGTTGCAGCATGGCCAGCGCCTTGCTCGTGACGAACCAAGATGTGGCGAATTTTGCTATCAAAGATTGGATCGTATGCAGGAAGAATCGCACCACCTGGAATTCCAAACATCACATCGACGCCGGCAGACTCCAAAGATTGCACGAGTGAACTAGCTCCACTCATCTTCTTGCTCATATCCATCTCCTTTCGATTCTGGTCTTTCGCTGTGCATATATGTGAAATGAAAAAACCCCCAGATAACTGAGGGTGGCGCATGATCAAAAACCGATCACGCGCCCTTAAATCACCACCACAAATGTTGTGCTCATGTAGGTATTCTCCAATGAAGCGCGCTCAACGTCAAGGGATGAGATAGGGATCTCATATTGTGAGAGGGTTACTCGCAGACCGCACCTTTTGATGCTGAGCCCACCAGCTTTGAGAACTTCGCCAGAACTCCACGGGTGTACTTATGTTTCAAAGGCTCCCAACCGATTTTGCGTGCCTCTAGCTCGGCAGGATCTACCAATAAATCAAGTGTTCGCTTAACGGTATCGATTCGAACAATGTCACCATCTTTAATGAAGGCGATCGGTCCACCATCAACCGCCTCTGGAGAAATATGTCCAACGCACAATCCAGTTGATCCTCCAGAAAAACGACCATCGGTTAACAGCAACGTTGATTTGCCAAGACCTGCACCCTTGATCGCTCCTGTAACCATGAGCATCTCGCGCATTCCTGGTCCACCCTTTGGACCTTCATAACGGATTACAACTACATCGCCAGCTTTAATCGTTCCATTTTCAACGGCATCCATCGCTAACTGTTCACGATCAAACACTCGCGCCGGGCCTTCAAAGGAATCAATTCCAATTCCGGCGGTTTTGCATACCGCACCATCGGGAGCAAGTGAGCCGCCCAGAATTGTGATTCCAACATCTTTAGAAAGTGGTCGGTCTGCTGGATGAAGAACAACTCCATCTGGGAAAGGTGGGTTGATGTCAGCTAAGTTTTCCGCCATCGTTTTCCCGGTGACAGTTAATGTGTCGCCATGCAAATAACCAGCATCAAGCAGGATCTTAAGAACTACTGGGATTCCGCCCACTCGATCTAGATCTGTCATAACAAACTTTCCAAATGGCTTTAAATCGCCAAGTAGCGGAACCTTTGCGCCGATGCGATTGAAATCTTCAAGGGTCAGATCGACTTCTGCCTCGTGCGCGATTGCCAAAAGATGCAGCACCGCATTTGTAGATCCACCGAGCGCCATCAAAATTGTGATCGCATTTTCAAAAGCTTTTTTAGTCAAAATCATTCTTGTTGTAATTCCAAGACGAATTAAATTAACAACTGCTTCACCAGATTTAATTGCATAGGTATCGCGTCGACGGTCAACCGCAGGAGGTGCGGCAGATCCTGGCAGTGAAAGTCCGAGCGCTTCTCCAATAGCTGCCATGGTG
>CALMBJ010000182.1 GCA_937860175.1 uncultured Actinomycetes bacterium | reverse complement strand
GTATAAGAGACAGTCCTTGGAGTTCCCAATGGAACTGTTATCTATGACCAAAGTGGTGTGCAGATAGCTGACTTAATTGGCAATGGAACAACTTTTGTTGCAGCCCAAGGTGGTTTTGGCGGTCTTGGAAACCTTGCACTTTCCTCTTCAAAGCGTCGTGCACCAGGCTTTGCTTTGCTTGGTGAACCAGGCGAAGAGCGCACATTAACTCTGGAGTTAAAGAGCGTTGCCGATATCGCACTTGTTGGTTTTCCAAGTGCTGGCAAATCATCTTTGATCGCCGCGGTTTCTGCTGCACGTCCAAAGATCGCTGATTATCCATTTACAACTTTGGTGCCAAACCTTGGCGTTGTTCAAGCTGGCGAAACACGTTTTACAGTTGCTGATGTGCCAGGACTTATTCCTGGAGCTTCACAAGGAAAAGGTTTAGGTCTTGAGTTTCTTCGCCACGTAGAGCGCTGTGTTGCATTGGTGCATGTACTTGATTGTGGAACTTTGGAAACAGATCGCAACCCTGTTGCAGATCTTGAGGCGATTGAAAATGAGCTTTCTCTGTATGGCGGATTAGAGGATCGTGTACGCATCGTTGCTCTGAACAAGATCGATCTTCCTGATGGAAAAGCAATGGCTGAAATGGTCGAACAGGAGCTGCGCGAAAAGGGTTACGAGGTCTATTCAGTCTCTGCCGCATCTCGCGAAGGCCTTCAAGATCTTATTTATGCGATGGGACGTTTGGTTCACAAGAATCGTGTCGAAGCAGGCGTACCCGAGCGCACTCGAATTATTTTGCGTCCAGTTGCAGTTGATGACTCAGGCTTTACAGTTCGCGCAAACGCTGATGAATCATTCACGATTCGTGGCAAGAAGGTAGAACGTTGGGTTCGCCAGACAAACTTTAAGAACGCCGAAGCCATTGGTTACCTTGCAGATCGCTTGGCACAACTTGGAGTTGAAAAAGAGTTGTACAAGAAGGGCGCAGTTGCCGGCAGCGAGGTTCGAATCGGTGATGGCGATACTGAAGTTGTATTTGATTGGGAGCCAACAATCGAAGCTGGTGCCGAGCAGCTTGCCGGACACCTGCATCGCCGCGGTGAGGATTCACGCCTTGAATCAACATGGAACATGCCTGAGCGTGTAGAGAATGTGTTGAGCGATGATGAAATCGCAAAGCAGTGGGAATACAACGTGGTTGACCCTCACACACCTAGACTTTCAGCACCGATAATTACTGAAGCAGATCTCACAGAGGAAAATCAAGGGGATGGAGATGACAAGTGAGCCGAGAGCAGATCACCTCTGCAAAGCGCATCGTCATCAAGATTGGATCATCCTCTCTTACCGGTAAAGCCGGATCCGCCCTCGATGCAAACGCAGTAAATAAACTTGTAGATGTTGTTGCGGCTTGCAAGAAACGTGGTGCAGAAGTTGTTGTTGTCTCATCAGGTGCTATTGCAGCAGGTCTTGCACCACTTGGTTTAGCTACTCGTCCAAAGGATCTGGCAACACAACAAGCCGCAGCTTCAGTTGGCCAAGGATTGTTAGTCGCTCAATACACCCAGAGCTTTGCCCGCCATTCAATAACGGCATCACAGGTTTTGCTTACAACAGAAGATGTAGTTCGCCGCTCTCATTATCAAAATGCTCAGCGCACCTTGTATAAGCTGCTGCAACTTGGCGTTGTTCCAATCATCAATGAGAATGACTCAGTTGGCACTCAAGAGATTCGCTTTGGCGATAATGATCGTCTTGCAGCTTTAGTAGCGCTGTTGATTGGTGCAGATTTATTGGTTCTTGTTTCAGATATTGATGCCCTCTATGACGCACCACCATCTCAGGCTGGAGCTCAGAGAATTCATGAGGTTTCATCAATTACTGACATCGAGGGTGTAACCCTTGGTGGTGCTGGCACCGCAGGAGTTGGCAGCGGGGGAATGGCTGTCTCTTATACACATCTGACGCTGCCGACGATCTAC
>CALMBJ010000181.1 GCA_937860175.1 uncultured Actinomycetes bacterium | reverse complement strand
CTATAAAGACAGCGCCAGCGTTACGAATCTTTTCCGCATCGCCTCGTGAATCACGTGTTTGTATCTCTAAGTGTTCTGCTGCATATGCGTTCACAACATCTAAACCTTGCGCCATGTTATCGACCAGCGCTATAGCTGATTGAACTCCAGAAAGTGCGATCTTGATTCGATCAGCGTGCTTGGTTGCAGCAACTCGAACCTTAAGCTCTGCTTCAACCGCCTGTGCCAGCTCAACCGAATCGGTTACCAACACCGCAGCTGCAATAACATCGTGCTCTGCTTGGCTAATCAAATCAGCGGCTACATCTGCGGCAATTGCTGATGAGTCTGCTAAAACTGCGATCTCGGTTGGTCCCGCCTCGGAATCAATTCCGATAATTCCGCGTAGTGCGCGCTTAGCTGCGGCCACATAAATATTTCCGGGACCTGTTACAAGGTCGGCTTTCTCACACACACCTTCCATACCGTAAGCAAAGAGTGCAATAGCTTGCGCTCCCCCAACGGCATAGACCTCGGTAACTCCGAGAAGCGCACATGTTGCAAGAATCGTTGGGTGTGGCAAACCGCCAAAATCTTTTTGTGGTGGTGATGCAACCGCGATTGATTGGACCTTTGCAATTTGCGCAGGGATCACATTCATCATGACGCTGCTTGGATACACAGCGCGGCCTCCTGGTACATAAAGACCTACGCGATCTACTGGAATCCATTTTTCAGTAACTGTTCCGCCATCGACAACAGTTGTAGTTGTGCTGGTTCGTAGTTGATCTTTATGCACCTTAGTGATTCGAGAAATAGATAGCTCTAATGCGGTTCGAATCGCTGGATCTAGTTGTTTGAGAGCGGCATCTAATGCGCTCTGCGGCACCCGAATACTGGGTGGCTTTACTCCATCAAACTCTTGGGCCAGCGAAATCAGATCGGCTTCTGTGCCCTTTTTTACTCTTTCAAGAATTGGCTCGATAAGCAGCATGGCATCTTGAACATTGAGGGTAGCCCTTGGAAGTTCGGCGTTATATTGGGCTTTAGACAGGGATCGTCCGCGCAGGTCTACGGTACGAATCATTGGGTAATTGTAACGGCAAGGTGGCAACCCCCGCCCTTTAATTTAAACCAGGCAGTTAGGTCCCAAAATTGATTTCAAATCAGCGCTCAAACTTGGTGAAGATGTAATCAAAGCATCGACCTTCATAACGGTGCTGCTTCCATTATCGAGAAGCTGTAGATGAACCTCGCGCTTTCCAGGGTGTGAGCGCAAAATCTCTTTAATGCGATCTACTACCGGAGGCGTGCATTGCTGAATAGGAAGTGAGATCACTAACGGACCAGTTGGTCCGGCACTGATATCTGGCATGGACATTTCAAGTGCGGTAAATCGCAATGCATCTTCACGGCGATCAACCCGTCCTCGAATAGTGACAATTCGATCCTCAGTTAATGACATTGAGTACTGGTTGTAGGTGTTGGCAAAGAAGAGAACTTCAAGTGCACCTTCAAGATCTTCAACAGTTACAACCGCCCAAGAAGCTCCCTGCCGAGAAACCTTTCGGGTAACGCTTGTGATTAATCCACCAATTGTGACGATGGATTCATGTTGGGCTCCATCATCTACCAATTCGCTGATGGACATATCTGTACTTGCTCGCAATACATGTTCGACGCCAAGCAATGGATGGTCCGAAACATAAAGACCCAACATTTCCCGCTCATAGGAAAGCAACATCGCCTTATCCCATTCACCAGTTGGAACTTCAATATCTAATCCAGATACAGCGGTTACCGCTTCTCCGCCAAAGAGATCAAATTGACCAATTGCTTCTGCGCGCTTTGATTCAATTACAGAATCAATCGCTTCAAGGTGAACGGCAATGAGTCCCTTGCGAGTTGAACCTAGGGAGCCAAAGGCACCTGCCTTGATCAGTGATTCAATTGTTTTCTTATTGCAGACTTGAGCATCTACCTTTGCAAGGAAATCTCCGAAAGAGGTATAGCGACCCTTTGCATCACGGGCGCTCTTAATTGATGCGACCACACCTTCGCCGACATTTCTAATCGCAGCAAGGCCAAAGCGAATATCTACTCCACGTGGTGTGTACTCGGCATCTGATTCATTGACATCAGGTGGCAAAACATTGATTCCCATGCGGCGACACTCAGAGAGGTAGAGCGCTGATTTGTCTTTGTCATCACGGACAGAGGTCAACAAAGCCGCCATGTACTCGGTTGGATAATTCGCTTTCAGGTATGCGGTCCAGTAAGAAACCACACCATAACCTGCAGAGTGAGCTCGGTTAAATGCGTAATCAGAAAAGGGAATCAAAACTTCCCAGAGACGTTTAATTGCAGCTGTTGAGAAGCCGTTCTCCTTCATGCCCGCTTCGAAGGGCACGTACTCCTTGTCCAGAATCTCTTTATTCTTCTTACCCATCGCCTTACGCAGAAGATCTGCGCGACCTAAAGTAAAGCCAGCAACCTTTTGGGCAATCGCCATTACCTGCTCTTGATACACAATCAATCCATATGTATCGCCCAAGATTTCATTGAGCGGTTCAGATAATTCGGGGTGAATCGGTTCGACCGGCTTGCGACCATTCTTTCGATCTGCGTAGTTATTGTGCGCATTTTCACCCATTGGTCCAGGGCGATATAAAGCAATAACAGCTGAAATATCCTCAAATGAATCTGGTGACATGCTCTTGAGCAAAGCTCGCATCGGTCCACCGTCGAGCTGGAAGACACCTAACGTATCTCCACGACTTAAGAGTTCATAAGTTTTTGGATCATCCAGAGTCAAATCTTCAAGCACTACATCCTTACCTTGGTTAGCTTTAATGTTAAGCAAACAATCATCAAGCACCGAAAGATTTCGAAGTCCCAAAAAGTCCATCTTGAGTAGCCCAGTTGCTTCGCATGCACCCATATCAAACTGGGTGATGATCGCACCATCTGCTTCGCGGCGATGAATAGGAATTACATCAAGCAACGGTTCGCGAGACAAGATAACGCCGGCGGCGTGTACGCCCCATTGACGCTTCAAACCCTCTAAGCCGCGGGCGGTATCCACAACACGTTTTGAATCAGGGTCTGCGTTGTACAGAGAGCGGAACTCTCCCGCTTCACCGTAACGATCATCTTTAGGATCAAAGACACCACTTAATGAGATGTCCTTACCCATAACTGATGGTGGAAGCGCTTTGGTTAACTTTTCACCGACAACATATGGGTAACCTAGAACTCGAGTGGAGTCCTTAATCGCTTGCTTAGATTTAATTGTTCCGTAGGTGATGATCTGTGCAACACGATCTTCACCGTATTTGTTAGTCGCGTATCGAATCATTTCGCTTCGACGACGCTCATCAAAGTCCAAGTCGATATCGGGCATTGAGATACGTTCTGGATTAAGGAATCGCTCAAACAAGAGACCATGTTCTAAAGGATCTAGACCAGTGATTCCTAATGAGTATGCAACAAGAGAGCCCGCAGCAGATCCACGACCAGGACCTACGCGAATACCTACCTGCTTGGCATGACCCACAAGGTCTGCCACAACAAGGAAGTAGCCCGGGAACCCCATTTTTTCCATAACACCGAGCTCATACTTCAGGCGATCTTCATGAGCAGGTGTTATGCGTGAACCTAATCTCTCCTTCAGACCACGTTCTGCCTCTTTCTTCAACCACGAATCCTCGGTTTCACCTGCTGGTACCTCAAACTGAGGCAGCAAATTTTCACCTTCGCGCAAAGTAATGTTGCAACGTTCGGCGATTAACAAGGTGTTATCGCAGCTTTCAGGAATATCTTTGAAGAGCTCGCGCATCTGAGCTGCGGTCTTGACATAGAAGGTGTCATTATCAAATTTAAATCTCTTCGGATCTGCCAGGGTTGAACCAGATTGCACGCAGAGCAACGCCTCGTGAGCTCCTGCATCTTCTTGTCGCGTGTAGTGCAAATCATTGGTTGCAAGTAATGGCAAACCTAGCTCTTTACCTAACTTCATCAAATCTGCTTTAACGCGGGATTCAATTTCAATTCCGTGGTCCATAACTTCGAGGAAGAAGTTCTCTTTTCCAAAAATATCTCGGTATGCACTAGCTGCCTTGATCGCCTCTTTATATGCACCCATGCGTAGACGGGTTTGGATTTCACCGCCTGGACATCCGGTAGTTGCGATCAATCCCTTTGAATACTGAGCTAATAGCTCTCGATCCATACGAGGCTTGTAGTAATAACCTTCAAGGGATGCAAGTGATGACAATCTAAAGAGATTTCCTAAACCTTCATTGTTTTCGGCCAGGATTGTCATGTGGGTATATGCACCACCACCTGAAACATCATCTTCGCCACCATCTGCCCACTGAACCCGCTTCTTATCAAAACGTGATTCAGGTGCAACATAGGCTTCAATACCGATGATTGGCTTTACATCAGCCTTTTTTGCCGCCTTGTAAAAATCAAATGCACCAAAAACATTGCCGTGATCTGTCATTGCAATTGCAGGCATGCCTTGCGCTTTGACCTCTGACATTAAATCGCCAACACGAGCAGCGCCATCGAGCATTGAATACTCGGTATGGACGTGCAGGTGGACGAAGTTCTCTTTGGACATGATTGGCGAGATTAGTGGTTATGGCAGAACGGCGTCGGAAAGCAACGCCAAGGAGCGTGTGAGATCGGCTGGGTACGGGGCGTGAAAGTTCAGCGCCTGACCTGTTACCGGGTGGGCAAAGCGCAGCTCTGCGGCATGGAGCCAAGGCCGAGACATCTGCAAGCTCTTAGCCAGAACTGGATCTGCGCCATAAGTGGTGTCACCAACTAGTGGATGATGCAGGGCAGAAAAATGAACGCGGATCTGATGTGTGCGGCCGGTTTCTAACTCAATCTTGACCATTGAAACGCCACGATAAAACTCGATAACTTCATAATGTGTAATCGACTCTTTACCTGTCGCCATTACCGCAAAACGATGATCCTCTTTGGGATGACGATCAATTGGTGCATCGATAGTTCCAGTTGTGGGATCCATATGACCTTGAACCATTGCATGATAAATCTTTTCAACGGTGCGGTTTCTAAATGCATCCTTGAGGACATGAAAAGCTTTATCGCTCTTTGCAACAATCATTAATCCGCTGGTACCAACATCTAAACGATGGACAATTCCTTGACGCTCAGCTGGACCAGATGTTGAGATTGAATAACCTGCAGCCATCAATGCGCCAACTACTGTGGGTCCAGTCCAACCAGGACTTGGATGAGCCGCGCATCCAATCGGCTTATCGATTACAACAATATCTTGATCATCGTAAACAACGGTGAGGCCTTCTAGCGGGGTAAGCGGAATTGGATCTGTATTAATTGGCGCAGGCATAAGTACATCAATCACCTGACCTGCAGTTACTCGATCTGATTTAGGCATCGCCTTGCCGCCTGTTGTTATGTCACCATCTTCAAGCAGCTTTACTACTGCGGTTCGTGATAATCCCAGCACTCGAGTAAGGGCGCTATCTATGCGCTCCCCCGCGACTCCTTCGGGCACCGACAGGGTGCGCAATTCGCGGTTACTCATGGTTGCGAGCCTACCTTTGTTATTGGTGGGATATTTCTCGCCGTCAAAACCATGGAAATCAGCGCTGCAGAAACAATTGCCATATCGGCAATGTTAAAGACCGGCCAGTTTGGAAGTTGAAGCCAATCAATTACATGGCCACGTAAAACACCGGGTTCGCGGAATATGCGATCAACCATATTGCCCAAAATTCCACCTAAAACTAAGCCCAATACAACCGCCCAGCCACGTGATGTGATTTGTGGTGAGTAATACAAGATAACGACCATGACACTCAAGCTAAAGAGCGATAGGAATACGGTAGCTCCCGATGCAAAAGAGAATGCCGCTCCCGGGTTTCGCACATAGGTAAGTTGGAAAAACTCCCCGATTACCTTGATATTTGATCTGTAGGAAAGATTCTCGACCGCCCAGATTTTTGTTGCGAGATCAAAAATCCAAACCGTCCAGGCAACACCAAACAGTGTGCGCCATCTGCGCACCTTTAGCGCCGTTCTTCCTTCTGCTTGCACAGCATGCAGAGAGTTGCGCGAGGGAAAACTTGAAGACGAGCTTTTCCAATTGGAGAACCGCACTCTTCGCAGTTTCCATATGTCTTATTGTCGATTCGCTCGAGTGCGCGTTCGGTTTGTAGGACCATGTCACGCGCGTTGATTACCAATGACATTTCATGTTCGCGCTCAAAGGTCTTGGTGCCAGCATCGGCTTGATCATCGCCGGCGCCTTCACCTGACTCTTGAATCAGAGCATCCATCTCTTGCTCTACAACAGCAAGCTCCTTGCGAAGGCGATCGAGCTCCTTTGAAATTTCGGTACGAATCGCTTTAATCTCTGAGGCGGTCCATGGTGATTCATTCTCGCTCACCACTACAGGTGTTGGCGCAACCTTGATTGGCTTAAGTGGCGCAACCTTCTTTCCACTCTTTACAGGACGTGGTGGAGGAGGCATTACTAGGCGCCGCTCCTCAATAACGGGAGCAACAACCGGTGCGGTAATAGTTGAAACGGAAACTGTTTGTGATTTCTCATCAACTGTAAGAGTGGTTTTAGATGGAAATGGCTTTCCAGGAGCTTTTTTAACGGGAATGCTCTTGACCGCTGACTTCTTTGCAGGAGCAGCCTTCTTGGCTACCGCCTTCTTAGCTGGTGCGGCCTTTTTAGCAACCTTCTTAGCCGGGGCCGCCTTCTTTGCAGCCTTCTTCACCACTTTTTTG